>JAUPLV010000052.1 GCA_030836725.1 Pseudomonadota bacterium
CCTGCGAGAACAGCCGCTCCGAGCCGCAGCCGGGGAAATAGAACACCGCGTCAGCGTCGTCGGACAGCTTCGCCGGGTTGCGCAGGATCGGCACGATCGAGGCGTCTTCCAGTCCCAGCAGCGCGCGCGAGGTTTTCTTCGGCAGTCCGCCCGGCATCGGCTTGTTCACCAGATGGATAACCTGGGTGACCAGCTTGGGCCGGCCGAGGGTGGCCGGTGGATGCTGGGTCTGCGCCTGGATCAGTCCCAGGCGCTTGAACAACGTGTGCCCCATCCGTTGTGCGGCATAGCCCCATTCGATCAGCGGTTTGCGGATCGCCTTGATGGTGGCGGGATCGGTTGCGTTGAGGAAGGTCATCGACGCCCAGGTGCCGGGATTGAATTTCTTCTTGCCCTGCTTGCGCAGCAGGTTGCGCATGGCGATCGAGACGTCGCCGAAGTCGATGTCGACCGGGCACGGATTCTTGCACTTGTGGCAGACGGTGCAGTGGTCGGCGACGTCGCCGAATTCGTCGAAGTGCTTCAGCGACACCCCGCGCCGGGTCTGCTCCTCGTACAGGAAGGCCTCAATCAGCAGCGAGGTGGCGAGGATCTTGTTGCGCGGCGAATACAGCAGGTTGGCGCGCGGAATGTGGGTGTTGCACACCGGCTTGCACTTGCCGCAGCGCAGGCAGTCCTTGATCGAGTCGGCGATGGCCTCGGTTTCCGAGGCTTCGAGAATGATCGACTCGGCTTCCAGCAGGCCGAAGGAGGGCGTATAGGCGTTGCGCAGATCCGCGCCCGGCAGCAGCTTGCCCTTGTTGAAGCGGCTGTTGGGATCGACCTTCCGCTTATATTCGGCGAAGGTCGCGATCGTCGCATCGTCGAGAAACTCCAGCTTGGTCAGGCCGATGCCGTGCTCGCCCGAAATCACCCCGCCGAGATCGGTGGCGAGTTTCATGATGCGCGCGACCGCTGCATTGGCGGCCTGCAGCATGGCGTAGTCGTCGGAGTTGACCGGAATGTTGGTGTGTACGTTGCCGTCGCCCGCGTGCATGTGCAGCGCCACGAATACACGGCTTTTCAAGACTTCCTGATGGATGCGGTCGCAGGCTTCGAGCACCGGGATGTATTCGCGGCCGATGAACAGTTGGTGCAGTTCGCGACGGACCTCGCGCTTCCATGACACGCGGATGTGCTTGTCGCGTAGCGCGGCGAAGATCGTGAGGGGATTGCCCTCTCCCCCAGCCCCTCCCCCGTTTACGGGGGAGGGGAGTGGCGCGTCGAGGCTGGCCAGGTACTCGGCCCAGCGCGCGCGCACCGACTCGATCAGGGCTTGTGCGCGCTGGCGCTTTTCTTCCACCTGCGCGGGATCGGCGATGGTGTCCTCGTCCTGCAGCAGCGGCAACTGCGGGGCGCTGAAGAATTCCGCCAGCGCATCGAGCAGCTTCAGCTTGTTGGCGATCGACAACTCGATGTTGATGCGCTCGATGCCGTCGGTGTAGTCGCCCAGGCGCGGCAGCGGAATCACCACGTCCTCGTTGATCTTGAATGCGTTGGTGTGCGCCGCGATGGCGGCGGTGCGGGCGCGGTCGAGCCAGAATTTCCTGCGCGTCTCGGCCGACACCGCGATGAAGCCTTCGCCGCCGCGCGCGTTGGCGAGCTGGACGATCTTCGATGCGGCTTCGCCCACCGCGACTTCGTTGTCCGACACCACGTCGATCAGGAGCACCATGTTCGGGCGCGCGGCGCGCGGCGATTTGGTCGCGTAGCCGACCGCCTTGACGTAGCGCGCGTCGAGGTGCTCCAGCCCGGCCAGCAGGATGTCGGGATGGCTATCGCAGTAGTCCTTGATTTCAACAATGGCGGGCGTCGCTTCGCGCGCGCTGCCGAAGAACTCCAGGCAGACGGTGCGGGTGTGCGCGGGCAGCCGGTGCAGGATGAAGCGCGCCGAGGTGATCAGGCCGTCGCAGCCTTCCTTCTGGATGCCGGGCAGGCCGGCGAGAAACTTGTCGGTGACGTCCTTGCCGAGACCGGTCTTGCGGAAGCGGCTGCCCGGGATGGTGAGGATCTCAGGCGAGCCTTTCGGCGTTTTCCCATCGGCGGCGAAGCGGCGGATTTCGAAGGTGGCCGAGGGCGCATCGTGGATCTTGCCGCGGTTGTGGTCGAGCCGCGTCACTTCGAGCCAGTCGGCGTCCGGCGTGACCATGCGCCACGACGCCAGGTTGTCGAGCGCGGTGCCCCAGAGCACGGCCTTCTTGCCGCCGGCGTTCATCGACACGTTGCCGCCGATGGTCGAGGCGTCGGCCGAAGTCGGGTCGACCGCGAACACCAGCCCGGCGGCGTCGGCCGCTTCCATCACCCGCTTGGTGACGACGCCGGCGCCGCAGTGGATGGTCGGCACCTCGAATTCGCAGCCGGGCAGGTGCAGCATTTCCACCGCGCTCATCGCTTCAAGCTTTTCGGTGTTGATGACCGCTGCCTTGTCGGTGAGCGGCACTGCGCCGCCTGTATAGCCGGTGCCGCCGCCGCGCGGGATGAGGGTCAGGCCCACTTCGATCAGCCCGGCTACCAGCCCGGCCATCTCGGCTTCGGTATCCGGGGTCAGCACCACGAACGGGTATTCCACCCGCCAGTCGGTGGCGTCGGTGACGTGGGAGACGCGCGCCAGACCGTCGAAGGCGATGTTGTCGCGCCGGGTGACGCCGGTGAGGAGGCGCAGGATGCGCGCGCGCAGGCTGGCGGTGTCGGCGAACCAGGCCTCGAATTCGCGCACCGCGCGCCCGGCTGCTTCCAGCAGCTGTCCCACCAGTTCGTTGCCCCCGCCAGGAGGACGCCGGTTCCGTAAGTCGCCAGAGGCGACAACGGCTCCGCTGCCCTGGCGCCGCACTTCGATTTCGTGCAGGCGATGCTGCAGCGCCTCGACCAGCATTTGCCGCCGCTTGGGATTGTCGAGCAGGTCGTCTTCCAGATAGGGGTTGCGCCGCACCACCCAGATGTCACCCAGCACCTCGAACAGCATGCGCGCCGAGCGCCCCGTCCTGCGTTCGCCGCGCAGGGTGTTGAGCACGCCCCATGCATCGGCGCCGAGCAGGCGGATGACGATTTCGCGGTCGGAAAACGAGGTGTAGTTGTAGGGGATTTCGCGCAGGCGTGCGGTCATGCTGGGTTTTGTTCGGCCGTCGCCGGGCGAGGCCGAATCGATCTGCTTCAAAGCCGGTATTTTACGGGATATGGGCGCAAGCTGTGAGCCGCTACAATCGCGTAAAAACCATCCAACGCTCAGGGAAAAACGCCGTGGCCTCCGTTTACGACTTGAAACCGCGCTTTCAGGCGCTGCTGCGCCCGCTGGTCAATACGCTCGCGGCGCGCGGGGTGACGGCGAATCAGGTGACCGTGGCGGCGGTCGTATTGTCGCTCGGCGGCGGCGGGTTGATCGCCTGGCGCCCTTTCGAAACCTGGCCGTTGCTGCTGTTGCCACTGGTGTTGCTGTTGCGCATGGGGCTCAATGCCATCGACGGCATGCTGGCGCGCGAGCACGGGCAGCAGAGCAAGCTCGGCGCGATATTGAATGAACTCGGCGATGTCCTCTCCGACACCGCGCTGTATCTGCCGCTGGCCTGGGTGCCGATGGTGTATGTGCCGCTGATCGAGGGCATCGTGGTGCTGGCGGTGGTCAGTGAAATGACCGGCGTGCTGGCGGTGCAGATCGGCGCGCGCCGCCAGTACCAGGGGCCGATGGGCAAGAGCGACCGCGCGCTGTGGTTCGGCGCACTCGGCCTGGCGCTCGGGCTGGGCGTGGCGCCCGGCAACTGGATCAACTGGGGGCTCGGCGCCATGCTGGCGCTGCTGGTGCTGACCATCGTCAACCGTGCGCGTGGCGCGCTAAGGGAGGCCGGTGCCGCTTAATCTGCAATACGCCCTATACGGCATCCTCGCCCTGCTGGTGCTGGGCACGCTCATCATCGGGCTCAAGCATTTTTTCAGGCCCGGGCCGGGCGACCGCGAACTGTGGCTGCGGATGCGTTCGTGGTGGGTGATGGCCGGGCTGTTCATCCTCGCGATTGCCGTCAACCGGCAGTTGTCGATTGTGTTCTTCGCGCTGGTGAGCTTCCTCGCGCTGAAGGAGTATTTCAGCATCATCCCCACCCGCCGAGCCGACCGCCGCGTGCTGTTCTGGGCCTATCTCGCCATCCCGGTGCAGTATTGGTGGGTGCATGAAGCTTGGTTCGGCATGTTCATCATCTTCATCCCGGTCTATCTGTTCCTGTTCATCCCGCTGAAGATGGTCATCGTCGGCGAGACGCAGGGCTTCCTCAAGGCCGCCGGCACCCTGCACTGGGGGCTGATGACCACGGTGTTTTCGCTGTCGCACGCGGCTTTCCTGCTGGCGCTGCCGGACAGCGGCAACCCGGCGGCGGGCAGCGCGGGCCTGCTGCTGTTCCTGGTCTTCCTCACCCAGTTCAACGACGTGATGCAGTTCGTCTGGGGCAAGCTCGCCGGCCGGCGCAGGGTTATTCCCAAGGTCAGCCCCGGCAAGACGGTGGCGGGGTTCGTCGGCGGCGTGGCGACGACCACCCTGGTGGCCTGGCTTGCCGCGCCCTGGCTGACGCCGCTGGTTGGCTGGCAGCCCATCGCCGCCGGCCTCATCATCGGCATCGGCGGCTTCGTCGGCGACGTGACCATCTCGGCGATCAAGCGCGATCTCGGCATCAAGGACAGCGGCACGCTGATTCCCGGCCACGGCGGCATCCTCGATCGGGTCGACAGCCTGACCTACACCGCCCCGTTGTTTTTTCACTTCGTGTTCTACCTGCATTATTAAATGCGCTGGCTACAGGCTGCGTTCTTCCTGCTGCTGGTTCGCCCCTTCCTTGCGCTGGTGCTGGGCGTCAACCTGCGCCATGCCGAGCGGCTGCCCCTGACTGGCCCGGCGATTCTCGCCGCCAACCACAACAGCCATCTCGATACGCTGCTGCTGATGAGCCTGTTCCCTTTGGCACAGCTTTACCGGGTGCGGCCGGTCGCGGCGGCGGATTATTTCCTGCGCAATCGCTTCGTCGCCTGGTTCGCGCTCAATGTCATGCACATCCTGCCGCTGGCGCGCCGACCGAAGCCGGGCGAGCGGCCTTTGGCGCACATCGAAGCCGCTTTGAATGCGGGCGACATCCTGATCCTGTTCCCCGAAGGCTCGCGCGGCGAGCCGGAAAAGCGCGGCGAGCTCAAATCCGGCATCGCCCACCTGATGGAGCACGCTCCCAACGTGCAGGTGATCCCAATTTATCTGCATGGGTTGGGCAAGGCGCTGCCCAAGGGCGACTGGCTGCCGGTGCCTTTTTTTGCCGACGGATTCGTCGGCGAGGCCCTCACCTGGCAGGGCGACCGCGCAGCAACGATGCAGGCGCTGGAAGCACGTTTTGACGAGCTTGAACGCGAAGGCGGGAGACGGATATGGGAATGAAAATGGGAAAAACCGAGGCGCGCGTGCTGGCGGCGCTGACGCTGGCGGCGCTGATCGCGTCTGGCCTGAATCCAAGCGATCGCCTGACCTGGTGGCTGGAGACGCTGCCGGTGATGATCGGTTTGCCGCTGCTCCTGCTGATGCACCGCCGGTTTCCGCTAACGCCGCTGGTGGTGCGGCTGCTGTTTGTTCACGGCCTGATCCTGATGCTGGGCGGGCATTACACCTACGCGCGGGTGCCGGCGGGTTTCTGGGCGCAGGAGGCGTTCGACCTCGCGCGCAACCATTACGACCGGCTGGGCCATCTGGCGCAGGGATTCATCCCGGCGATGCTGGCCCGCGAAATCCTGCTGCGCAACACGCCGCTGCAAGCCGGCGGCTGGCTGTTTTTTCTGACGGCCTCGGTGGTGCTGGCGTTTTCCGCCTGTTACGAATTCGTCGAGTGGGGTGCGGCGCTGGCGCTCGGCGGGGAGGCCGATGCCTTCCTCGCGACCCAGGGCGACGTATGGGACACGCAGTGGGACATGTTCCTGGCGCTGGTCGGCGGAGTGACGTCGCAGCTGCTTCTGACCCGCCTGCACGACCGTCAACTTGCGCAGCGGTTTATCTGAACAGACGCTTGGCGATCAAGACGCCCAGCAGCACCAACGCACCGGCCACGATGCCGACGAGGGCATCGGCCAGCAAGGGCAGCAAAACCGAGAGTACGCCGGTATGCGGAGCGATTGCCGCGACGGCATGATGCAGGACGGGCAGGCCGTGGACGAGGATGCCGCCGCCGACCAGGAACATCGCCGCAGTGCCGAGCACCGATAGCGCCTTCATCAGCCATGGCGCGGCAGCGAGCAGAGCGCGCCCGAGCATTTGCGCGGCGGAACTGGTATGCCGGCTGAGGTGGAGTCCGGCATCATCGAGTTTGACGATGCCGGCGACCAGGCCATAAACTCCCACGGTCATGACCAGCGCGATACCGGCGAGCACGGTGAGCTGCGTGCCGAATGGCGCGGCGGCCACGGTGCCGAGTGTGATGACGATGATTTCGGCGGAAAGGATGAAGTCGGTGCGGATGGCGCCCTTGATCTTGTCCTGTTCCAGTGCGACGAGGTCGACCGCGGGGTCCTCCAGGGCGTGGGTGAGCTCGGCTCGATGCGCGGCATCCTCGGCGGCGCTATGCAGAAACCTGTGCGCCAGTTTCTCGACACCTTCAAAGCAGAGAAACGCGCCGCCCAGCATCAGCAGCGGCGTGATTGCCCATGGCGCGAAGGCGCTGATGGCGAGCGCAGCCGGCACCAGAATCGCCTTGTTGATGAGCGACCCCCTGGCGACCGCCCACACCACCGGCAGTTCGCGCTCGGCCTTCACTCCGGCGACCTGCTGGGCGTTCAGCGCGAGATCGTCTCCCAGCACGCCGGCGGTTTTTTTGGCGGCGACCTGAGACAACACCGAGACGTCATCCAGGATGGTCGCGATGTCGTCGATCAGAGCGAGCAGGCTGGCACCGGCCATTTCAATCCCCCAACTGGATCTGCCCCGCCTTTTCGGCGGCGGCGAAATCCAGCATGCGCTGGATCGAGATGGCAGCCTTGGCGCGGATGGATTCCTCGATATGGATTTCGTTGCCGCACCGCCCTTCATTGACCGAGTCCAGCACGGCGACGAGCTTCCTCAGCCCGTTCATCGCCATCCACGGGCAGTGCGCGCAGGACTGGCAGGTGGCGCCCTCGCCCGCGGTCGGCGCTTCCAGCAGGATCTTGCCGGGCGCGGCCGCGTGCATCTTGTGGAAGATGCCGTTATCGGTGGCGACGATGAATTCGGGATTGGGCAGGGTGCGCACCGCCTCGATCAGCTGCGTGGTCGAACCGACCACGTCGGCCAGGGCGATCACCGATTCCGGCGATTCCGGGTGCACCAGCACCGCGGCGTTCGGGTGCTCTGCGCGCAGCTTCTTCAGAGCCTCGGCCTTGAACGCCTCGTGCACCACGCAGGAGCCCTGCCACAGCAGCATGTCGGCGCCGCTGATGCGTTGCACATAGTCGCCGAGGTGGCGGTCCGGCGCCCACAGCAGCTTGTGGCCCTGCCGGTGCAGGTACTTGACGATTTTGGCGGCGATGCCGGAAGTGACGACCCAGTCGGCGCGCGCCTTCACCGCGGCGCTGGTGTTGGCGTAGACGACCGACAATCGGTCGGGGTGGGCGTCGCAGAAGGCGGTGAACTCGTCCACCGGGCAGGCCAGATCCAGCGAACACTCGGCCGCGAGGTCGGGCATGATGACGCGCTTTTCCGGATTGAGGATCTTCGCCGTTTCGCCCATGAACCTGACCCCGGCGACGATCAGCGTCTTCGCCGGATGGGCATGGCCGAAGCGCGCCATCTCCAGGGAATCGGACACGCAGCCGCCGGTTTCCTCGGCCAGATCCTGCAGGTCGGCCGAGGTGTAGTAATGCGCGACCAGCACCGCATCCTGCTGTTTCATCAGCGCCTTGATGCGCGCTTTCAGCGCCGCGCGTTCCTCGTCGCTGAGCACCTCCTCAACCATGGGCGGAGGCTGGATCACGGGTCTGACCGGAACGGGAAAGGCAAGGCTCATCGGGGCGGCTCGGGCATCAACTGCGAAAACGCCAAGTATAGCCGTGCGCGGCTGGCGTTTTCACATGGCGCTGCCCGGGTTTTGCTGGAGCGGCGCGGGCCTTTTCGCTTATCCTTGCGCCCCATGCAGCAGCTTCTCCTGGATATCCGCCCTCCCGCCCAGCCCGAACTCGCCCGCTTCGTGGCGGGTCGCAATGTCGAACTGATGGCGCAATTGCAGGCCATGCTCGACGGGACCGCGACCGAGCGCATGGTCTATGTGTGGGGCGCGCCGGGCAGCGGCAAGAGTTATTTGCTGGCCGCCTGGGGACATGCCTGTCAGGCGCGCGGGATGACGGTCGATTTCACCGGGCAGCACGCTGCTCAGGCGGTGGTCGCGGATCATGTGGAAACCTGGAACGAAGCGCGGCAGCACGCCGGCTTTGCCGCGTTCAACCGGGTGCGCGAGGCGGGCGGGCTGTGGCTGGCGGCGGGCAATGCGGCGCCGGCCGATCTGCCGGTGATGCCGGAATTGCAGACCCGCCTGGGCTGGGGGCTGGTGTTTCAGCTGCACGGACTGGACGACGCCGAAAAGCGCGCCGCACTGGCGCAGCATGCGCAAACCCTGGGTTTTCGCCTGGAAGCCCAGGTAACGGACTATCTGTTGAATCACACCGCGCGCGACATGCAAAACCTGCTGCGGGTGCTGGAGGCGCTCGACCGCTTCAGCCTGGAAACGCGCCGCCCGATCACGCTGCCGCTATTGCGGCAGTTGCTGCTGAATCAGGCTTGACCCTGCTGCTGTTCGGCGATGTCCTTGTGGACTTGCGCCATGTCCAGCCCCATCACCTGTTCGATCAGCCCATCGAGCGCATGAGCGGGCAGCGAGCCGGCCTCGGAATAGAGGATGACCTGCTCGCGAAACACCATCAGCGTGGGGATGGAACGAATCTGGAAAAAACCGGCAAGTTCCTGCTCGACTTCAGTGTTGACCTTGGCGAAGACGATGCCGGCGTGTTTTTCGGACGCGGCTTCGAAAATCGGCGCAAAGCCGCGGCAGGGGCCGCACCACGGCGCCCAGAAGTCGACGACGACGACCTCGTTGCCGTTGATGGTGGATTCGAAATTGTCCTGGGTGAGTTCGATGACGGCCATGCTGATTCCTGAAAATGAAAGCGGGTTCTTGACGCCCGAAAGTAAAAAGACGCGAGGACGAGTCCTCGCGCCTGGGGTGTCACCCTATCACGGCGGCGGGCCTTCGACAATCCGAAGGCCGCTTGCCGCGGCAGCTGCTTGAGCGCAAGCGAGCCGCCACGCCGAACCGATAAAAAACGGGGGCCAGGCCCCCGTTTCAGATTGGGCGCTGCCCGATCCGTTAGAGCCCGAAGGGCTTGATGACCGATACGGCCGGAGCGGGTGCCGGAGCCGGAGCCGCCGCAGGCGCAGCCGGCTTGGCCGGAGCCGCCTTTTTAACGGCCGGTTTGGCTGCGGGCTTGGCGGGAGCCTTTTTGGCTACGGGCTTGGCTACCGGTTTTACAGGAGCCTTTTTGGCTACCGGCTTCGCAACGGCTTTTTTAACTACGGGCTTGGCTGCCGGTTTTTTGGCGACGACTGGTTTTTTGGCCGGAGCGGCTTTCTTTGCTGCCGGTTTGGCTGCGGGTTTCGCGGTGGCTTTTTTGGCTACGGGCTTGGCTGCCGGTTTTTTGGCCGGAGCGGCTTTCTTCGCTGCCGGTTTGGCTGCCGGCTTCGCGGCGGCTTTTTTGGCTACGGGCTTGGCTGCCGGTTTTTTGGCGGCGACTGGTTTTTTGGCCGGAGCGGCTTTCTTCGCTGCCGGTTTGGCTGCTGGTTTCGCGGCGGCTTTTTTGGCTACGGGCTTGGCTGCCGGTTTTTTGGCGGCGACTGGTTTTTTGGCCGGAGCGGCTTTCTTTGCTGCCGGTTTGGCTGCGGGTTTCGCGGCGGCTTTTTTGGCTACGGGCTTGGCTGCCGGTTTTTTGGCCGGGGCGGCTTTCTTCGCTGCCGGTTTGGCGGCGGGTTTCTTCACTGTTGCCATTTAACACTCCTCAGAAGTTGGACACATTCACTTATCACTACAGCTTGAAGCCACGTGCAGTCAGAATTTGCACTTCCAAAGCGTGGTATCGACAGGTGATTGCTTCCCTGAAACCCGCTAGACGCGAGCGATACCAAGGCTCCGCTTGGTGTGCTTCATTCTAGTGGCTTTTCCCGTGCGTTCAACGAATAGTCAATCCTTGTGAAAAAAATTTGGTGATAAATGTAGCGGCCAAGCAAAATGTATTGACCCGATACTAAATAACGGCATGATTTTGATTCGGTTGGATTCTTCCAAAGTCAATCAGGGAGCCGCTCTCCAGCCATCATTCCGTTTTGCGTTTCGCGCTCCCTGATGAGATGAGTTTCATTCTTGTAGACCAACACCTCGGCGGCGCGCGGGCGCGAATTGTAGTTCGACGCCATGCTCATGCCGTAGGCGCCCGCCGAAAGCAGCGCCAGCAGGTCGCCTTCCTCGATCGCCAGGTCGCGCGCAAAGCCAAGGAAATCGCCGGTCTCGCAGATCGGGCCGACGATGTCGTAGCGTGCGGCCGGGGTTTTCCGTTCGTTGACGGCGACGATTCCGTGGTACGCCTCGTAAAGCGCGGGGCGCATCAGGTCGTTCATCGCCGCGTCGACGATGGCGAAATTCTTGTCTTCGCCCGGCTTCAGATACTCGACCCGGGTGAGCAACAGGCCGGCGTTGCCGACCAGCGAGCGGCCCGGTTCCAGCAGCAGTTTCTCGCGGCGCCCGGCAAAGCGGGCCGCCAGCGTGCGACCGTAGGCGGCGAGGTCGGGCGGCGTCTCGTCGCGGTAGCGGATGCCGACGCCGCCGCCGAGATCGATGTGATGCAGCGCGATGCCCTCGGCCGCCAGCGCGTCGACCAGCGCCAGCACGCGGTCGGCGGCGTCGGCCAGCGGCGACAGGTCGGTGAGCTGCGAGCCGATGTGGCAGTCGATGCCGGTGATTCTCAGGTTCGGCAGGCCGGCGGCCAGGCGATACAGCGCGGGCGCGTCGGCGATCGGCACGCCGAACTTGTTTTCCTTGAGGCCGGTGGAAATGTAGGGATGCGTCTTCGGGTCGACGTCGGGGTTGACCCGAAACGAAACCGGCGCGACTTTTCCGAGTCCGCCCGCCACGCGATTCAGGCGGTGCAGTTCGCTGGCCGACTCGACGTTGAAGCAGAGAATGCCGGCGTCGAGCGCGGCGCGCATCTCGTCGGCGGTCTTGCCGACGCCGGAGAACACCACCTTGCCGGGGTCGCCGCCGGCGGCCAGCACGCGCGCCAGTTCGCCGCCGGAGACGATGTCGAAGCCGGCGCCAAGCCGGGCGAACAGGTTGAGGATCGCCAGGCTGGAGTTGGCCTTGACCGCGTAGCAGATCAGGTGCGGGGTTGCGGCAAAGGCTTCGGTATAGGCCTGATAGGCATTTTCGAGCGCCTGCCGGGAATAGACGTACAGCGGCGTGCCGAAGCGCTCGGCAAGCGTATCCAGCGCCACGCCTTCGAGATGGAGGCGGCCGTCGATGCGATTCAGAGTATTCAATTGGAAGTCCGTTGCGGTGCGGGGGGATTTTCGGGAAGATACAGATCGCCCTTGGAGCCGCAGGCGGTCAGACCCAGCCCGCACAGCAACAGGGACACTATATAAAGGGTGCGCAGTTTCATGCGCGAAATGTTAGCACGGGACATCATGACGCAAATCGAATCAAGTGGGGCCGCGCCGAGCGAGGCCGAATTCAACCAGGCCGCCGGCACGACCCTGGCCCGCATCGAACAGGCGCTGGAAGACGCCGACCTGGATTTCGAGACGCCGGCCGACGGCATCATCGAGGTCGAGTTCGACGACGGCAGCAAGATCATCATCAACCGCCACGGCGTCGCGCGCGAAATCTGGGTTGCCGCACGCTCGGGCGGCTTCCATTTCAAGCCGCAGGGCGCCGGCTGGGTCGACACCCGGAGCGGCGAGCCGCTCTACGACAAGCTGGCCGCGCTGATTGCCGCGCAGGGCGGCGTCATGGTCCGCTTCTGATACGCCGTTGAAAAGCCAGGCGCTCACCCTGTTCGATCTGGTCGAGCGGCTGTCGCTGCTGACCCGGGCCGACCTGCGGCAGGCGGGCGCGGCGCAGGGGCTGCAGCCGGTTCATCTGCAGGTGCTGTTTTATCTGAATCAGGCCAACCGCTTCAGCAACACGCCGCAGGCGTTGACCGAATACCTTGGCCTGACCAAGGGCACGGTGTCGCAGACGGTGCTGGTGCTGGCGCGCCGCCGTTTGATCTCGCGCTACGCCGACCCCCGCGATGGGCGGGTGGTGCGGCTGATCCTGGCCGAAGGCGGCGCCACCCTGCTGAAGACCCTGAGCGCCGGCAGCGCCTGGCGCGACATCGTGCAGACGGCGAGCCCGGCGCGGGTGACGTCGGCGATGGTGGTGCTGCGGCAGGTGCTGGCCCAGGTGCAGGCGCAAAGCGGCAAGCGCAGCTTCGGCGTGTGCGCGACCTGCCGCCACAACCAGCGGCTGGGGCCGCGCAGCTATTTCTGCGACCTGATGCAGGAAAAACTTGGCAGCCCCGAGGTGCGGCGGATCTGCCGCGAGCATGCTCCGCGACTAGAGCCTGCGGCTTAAATGCGCTGGCGCGCGCGCGCGATGGCCGCGCGTACCTGCGCCGGCGCGGTGCCGCCGAAGTGGTCGCGGGCGGCGAGCGAGCCTTCCAGCGTCAGCACGGCGTAGACGTCCTCCGCAATCATCGGGCTGAACGCCTGCAATTCATCGAGCGACAATTCGGCCAGGTCGCGCCCGCTGGTGTCGGCCTCACGCACCGCGCGCGCCACCACTTCATGCGCATCGCGGAAAGGCGCGCCCTTCTTCACCAGATAATCGGCCAGATCGGTGGCGGTGGCGAAACCCTGCATCACCGCGGCGCGCATCGCGTCCGGCTTGACGGTGACGCCGGTGAGCATGTCGGCGTAGATCGCCAGGGTGTCGGTCAGCGTGTCGACGGTGTCGAACAGCGGCTCCTTGTCTTCCTGGTTGTCCTTGTTGTACGCCAGCGGCTGGCCCTTCATCAGGGTGAGCAGGGCGACCAGGTGGCCGTTGACCCGGCCGGTCTTGCCGCGAACCAGTTCCGGCACATCGGGATTCTTCTTCTGCGGCATGATGGAAGAGCCGGTGCAGAAGCGGT
>JAUPLV010000154.1 GCA_030836725.1 Pseudomonadota bacterium
TCGTAGACCTTCACTTTTTTCGCCCCCTGATGCAGTTCCACTTCGCGGTTGTAGGCGTCGATATAGCTGCAGCGGCCGTTGGCGTCGAGCAGGTAGCCGTAGGCTTCGCAGTTGGGGCGGATGCCGGAACCGATTCCGGGGCTGCCCTTGAGCATGCGCATCGGGTAGCCGGTCGGCGAGACGGTGTTGACCTCGATGTCTTCCTCGCTGGCCTTGAAGTATTCCTGCTTGACCTTGTCCGGCAGGCCGCACTCCTGGGCGACGGTGAAGCGGGTCGCCACCTGTATGGCGGCCGCGCCGTGCTCAAGGAAGGCTGCGGCGTCGCTGCCGGTGAAAATGCCGCCGGCAGCGATCACCGGGATGTCGAGATGTTCGGCTTTGAGGAACGCGATCACGTCCGCCATGATGGTGGCGAGGTCGTACTTCGCCCAGTCCAGGCCGAAGCCGAGGTGGCCACCGGCGAGCGGCCCTTCCACCACGACAAAGTCCGGCAGGCGCTGCAGCCGTGCGTTCTTGCGCAGGAACATGCCCAGCGCGCGCGCCGAGGAGACGATGATGCCGAGCTTGGCATCGCGAAAGCGCGGATGGTCCTCGATCAGCGAGAACGAGCCGAGATGCAGGCCGGCGCTGAGCGTGATGCCGTCGATGCCGGCGTCGAGCGCGGCCTTCAGGCGCATGCGCAGCGTCTCGCGCGGCGCATTCATGGTCAGCTTCTCCATGCAGTTGATGAAAATCATGCCGTCGCCGCGCTTGGCCTCCATGGTCAGGCCCACGTGGTTGCGCGTCGCCTCCTCGAGTTCGGCGAGGTTGAAGTGCACGTTGGTTTTGTCGCTGCTGGCGACGTTGGCCTTGTATTTTTTCAGCTTCTGGCTGACGAATTTGGTGCCGAAGCGACGGTCGGACACGGACTGGACCAACGCGTCCGAGATATGGCCGATGCCGCCGAGACGCGCGACTTCGAGCGCCAGTTCGGCGGTCGAAATGTCCACCCCCATGCCGCCAATGACGATCGGCACCAGTTCCTGCTTGCCGAAGCGCAGGCGGAAATCATCCACGCATTTCATTCTGTTCCTTATTAATTCTGTCGGCGGACTTGACCGCCTGTGTGCCTAACAATCCGGATAGTGTTTCATTAACTTTGGAAGGCGGGCCCTTCCATCTTCCATGCCAGATCCGGCCAGCATGACGCCAGAATTCGAGCAACGAGCGCCGTGTTCGCCAGCATACGCAGTCGTCAATTGGCTGGCAAAGGAGGATTGTACCTATACGCCATCCCGATGGCACCGTCGGGATGCGTGCCGCCGCCATCATTTCCTGTGCTAATCAGGTCAGTCGACCGCCATGTCGACGATAACGTCGTGCGGCGCCGATCAGGTTAAGCCACAGCAGCAGCGCCGACAGCCCAAGGCTGACGCCGGCTGCAATGACCAGCCGCGGCCAGAAGACGGCGCCGGCAAGCAGCGCGCAGGCAGCGAGATGCAGCCGAAACTGCCAGCGCATCCAGCGTCCCGCAATCATATCCTTCATGGTGGGGATGCTGCCCGCCCGTGCCTGCAACTGGGCCTGCAGATGGAACCAGGCCAGGAAAGGCACGATTTTGTAGAGCATGCCGCTGACTACGCTGATCGCGAACCCCGCGATGAACAACACGCCGAGCAGAAGCGGGTAGGTGTCGCTGCCGGCCCATGCCGGCCAAAGCTGAGCCAGGAGCCAGGCAGCGACGCAGGCGATCAGGCTGGCCATGCCGAAATGCCAGTAATCCAGGGTGATGTCCGGCAGTTTTCTGCGCCGACGGGATTGCAGGCGCAGGGTGGCGACGGCAAACGCCAGGACGCCGACGGCGAGGCCGGCATCGACAATCCGGACGACGCGCTCAAGCAGCAGCAATGCGGCGGCGTGGAGTACGAGCAGTGCGAACAAGGCAATTGCCAGCCAGCGGCTCAGGCGAGGCGGGTAGGGCGGGGTGATCTGAAACATCGGCACGACCTGGTAGGCGACGCCTACGACCAGCAGCAGAACCCAGCCGAGCAGGCCGAATACGGCGTGCGTCGAGATCATGGCCGCGGCTTCGGGCGGAAGCCACCAGCCGCCGCGCAGCAACGCGAGCGACAGTCCGAGCGGAAGTGTGACAGCCAGACTCGCTACGGCAAGGCGAATCCCTGTCACGGTGATGCCGGCAGCGGCGCGTGCGAGACTGGTTGCCGCCGCAGCGAGAAAGACCGTGAACGCGATGCCGAGCAAGCCGATGGCAGCGCCGAATGCGGCCGGTTCGGCCATCAGAAAGCCCGCCATCAAGGCGACGGTTCCAAGCGCAAGCGGGATATGCGTGAGCCACGCCAAGATCGTCGGTGCCGGCAAGGGTGAGCCCGCCACCACCGGCAGCATCTGCATCAATGCGCCCAGCATTGCCATGGCGAGGAAGCCCAGCGTCAGCGAATGGGTGAGGGCGAGTGCCTGCGGCGTCCAGCGGGAAGCCAGCGCCTCGGGCGCCAGCACGATGAGACTCGCGGCGACTAACAGGAACAGCGGCGCGGTGAGGAAAAACCGCAGCGGCAGGGAGAATGGCGGCGCCTGTTCAAAGGAGAGGCCGGCTTGGAGGCTCATTGCAGGGTGCGCTTTAGGTCTGCTTGTCCGGCTGACGGATCAGGATGACATAGCTGCCATCGGCTTCCATCCGCGCGGCATGGGTGTAGCCGCGTTCGGCGAGCAGATGGTAAAGCGGGAACGGCTCACGGTGGAGCAGCAGCCGGACCGACTGGCCGGGGCGCAGCAGGTCCAGCGTTTCCAGCACTTTTATCATCGGCTCAGGCGGCTCCAGCCAGCGCGCGTCGACAAGGATTTCGTTAATCGGTGTGGGCATCACGTTTGCTCCCTCTCCCGCGTGCGGGGGAGGGTTGGGGAGGGGGGACGGTGTGGGCATCACGTTTGCTCCCTCTACCGCGTGCGGGGGAGGGTTGGGGAGGGGGACGGTGTGGGCATCACGTTTGCTCCCTCTACCCCTTCGGGGCACCGAAGTCCCGCAAGCGGGGGATAACCAGCGACTTGCCCGCTTGCGGGCCTAGTCGAATGGCTAGCAGCTTCATCAGGGTGGAGGGAGAAAGGGGAGCCAAGGGGAAGCCATGCGGAGCGTTATCGCGTAATGGCCTCCATGGAGCGGATCAGGCCGTCGCGTTCACCGCCCAATACCTGATCGCACATGGGATAGAGCACGTTCTCCTCCTTCAGATTGTGCTGCTGCATCAGCATGTTGAGCGTTTCCGACTGGCCGAGATAGGCGTCCTGGCGGGATTCGGCCAGGGCGCTTGCCATTTCCGCTATCAGGCCACGCATCTGCTCGTGTTCCGAGCGCATGACCTGGGTCGGCCCCATGCTCATGCCGGTGCGGGACTCGAACGCGGGGAACAGCACCTCTTCCTCCATCGCCAGGTGGTGCGCCATCTCCGCCTGGAAGCGATCGAACAGGCTGCGCGCGCTGTCCCAGCTCTTTTTCGCCACGGCGTCCTCGGCGGACGCGAAAAAATCGTCGCAAGCGCGGTGATCGCCGCCCATGAATTCCAGAATCGTGTTCATGCCATGCTTCCTTAAGGGTTTGAAATTGCGTGTTCTTTAGTTTATCAGGATATCCTAACCCTGAATTCGCCTTGACATAGGCACAAGATGTCGTATGGTTGATGGTCTGAAAACACAAAATGTGGTTAACAAGGAGACTCTGGGATGAATTCTGCAATAGACGCGCTGCCCCGCGAAGTCATCAAGCGCGACGGCCACCGGGCTGCATTCGATGCTTCGAAAATTCGCTTCGCCATTTTACGTGCCGGACAGGCCAGCGGCGAGTTCGGCGAGGCCGAAGCGGATCTGCTCACGGCCCAGGTTGTCAAGGTGCTGCTCCACAGCTTCCGCACCACTCCGCCGGACATCGAGCGCATCCAGGATGTGGTCGAGCAGAGCCTCATCGCCTCCAATCATTTCCAGACCGCGCGCGCCTACATCGCCTATCGCGAAAGCCACAAGAAGCTGCGCCAGGACCGCAAGACGCTGGTCGACGTCGAGTCCTCGATCAACGAATACCTGTCGCGCCAGGACTGGCGGGTCAACGCCAACGCCAACCAGGGCTACAGCCTGGGCGGGCTGATCCTCAACGTTTCGGGCAAGGTGGTGGCCAACTACTGGCTCAACCACGTCTACGCACCGGAGCTCGGCGAGGCCCATCGCGATGGCTCGATCCACGTCCACGACCTCGACATGCTGGCCGGTTACTGCGCCGGCTGGTCGCTGCGCACCCTGCTGCACGAAGGCCTGAACGGCGTGCCGGGCAAGGTCGAGGCGGGACCGCCCAAGCACATGTCTTCCGCGGTCGGCCAGATCGTCAACTTCCTCGGCACGCTGCAGAACGAATGGGCCGGCGCGCAGGCGTTCTCCTCATTCGACACCTACATGGCGCCGTTCATCCGCAAGGACAATCTGCCCTATACACAGGTCAAGCAGTACATCCAGGAACTGATCTACAACCTCAACGTGCCGTCGCGCTGGGGCACCCAGACGCCGTTCACCAACCTGACCTTCGACTGGGTATGCCCGGAAGACCTGCGCGAGCAGATCCCCATCGTCGGCGGCAAGGAAATGCCATTCAGCTATGGCGATCTTCAGGTCGAGATGGACAT
>JAUPLV010000053.1 GCA_030836725.1 Pseudomonadota bacterium
GCCCCTCCTACAGGTGAAGGCGGCGCGGGTATTGCGGGAGCTACAGGTGAAGGCGTTACCGGTTTTGTGGGAGCGGCTTTAGCCGCGAAAGGCGGCGCGCTATCGGGGCTGAAGCCCCTCCTACAGGGGAAGGCGACGCGGGTTTTGCGGGAGCTGCAGGTGAAGGCGTCACCGGTTTTGTGGGAGCGGCTTTAGCCGCGAAAGGCTGCGCGCTATCGGGGCTGAAGCCCCTCCTACAGGAGCGGCGGCGGGGTTTCGGCGATAGTGGCATCAGCCCCGATGCTGTCCGCTTCATATTTTCGAGTGTGTATCTGCGAATTCTGAGCCAAAAGGAAGCTGTTTAATTGGAACGCGAACAACTGCTGCTCTGGATCGCCGTGTGCGCTTATGTCGCCGCGGGCGTGGTGGCGATCTTCTCGGTGGTGCTGGGGAAAAAGCCGGAACGCACCGTTCTCGGACTGATGGCGGCGGCGCTGCTGCTGCACGGCGCGGCCATCCTGCTGCGCTGGGATCGCCTCGATCACGGCCCCTATCTGACCATGTTCGAGATCCTCTCCAGCAATATCTGGAGCCTGATGTTCATCTTCGCGCTCGCCTACTGGAAATACCGGCCGATCCGCCCCACGGCGGCGATCGTGCTGCCGCTGATGTTCATCATGATGGGCTGGATGATGCTGTCGCATCCCGGCGAGGGGCATCTGCCCCCTACCTACGACACCACCTGGCTGGTCATCCACATCATGTTCGGCAAGGTCTTCCTCGGCGCGACGCTGGTGGCGGTGGGAATGGCGGGGGTCATCCTGCTGCGCCGCTACAACATCGGCGCGACGAAGTTCGCGCGCCTGCCCGACGACCGGCGGCTCGACGACCTGGCCTACCGCTTCATGGCGCTCGGTCTCATCTTCGACACGCTGATGCTGATCGCCGGGGCGATCTGGGCGCAGGATGCGTGGGGGCGCTACTGGGCCTGGGATCCGCTGGAGACCTGGTCGTTCATCACCTGGCTGACGCTCGCCTTCGCGCTGCATCTGCGCGTGACCTTCAAGCCGTCTCCGGCGCGCGGGGCGGTGATGATCATGGCGGTGTTCGCGCTCGCTTTCCTCACCTTCTTCGGCATTCCGTTCATCACCAAGGTGCCGCATCAGGGCGCGATCTGAAACCATGGCGGCGTTCGATGACATGCTGCCCCAGCCTGCCGCCCTCGCCGCGCGCAAGGCGGCTCAGCTCTGGCTGTTGCTCGCCCTTGGCGCGATGGCGCTCTCCGCCCTGCTGGCGGTGATGCTGGTGCTGTCGCGCACCCCGGTGATCCAGGAACTGTTCGGCCTGCGGTCGGCGTTTCATCATGTGCTGGTTCTGCACGTCAACTTCGCGGTGCTGGTGTGGCTGCTCTCGTTCGGCGGCGCGATGTGGTCGCTGGCGCTGCGCGATTCGGCGCCTTTCCGCGATGGCATCGGCCTTGGCCTGTCGGTGATCGGCGCGCTGCTGATGGCGTTCTCCCCGTTCGCCGGCAATGCCGCGCCGGTGATGAGCAACTACATTCCGGTGCTGGAAACCCCACTGTTTTTTACCGGCCTGACCGGTTTTCTCGCCGGCCTGGCGGTGGCGGCGCTGCGCCTGCTGAGCCAGCCCGGCGGCGCCGGCGCCAGCGTCTTCGTCCATGCGCTGCGCGCTTCCGCCATCGCCTACCTGGTTGCGCTGGGCGCTTTCGCCCTGCATGCGCTGGCCCTGTACCGCGCCGCCCCGCTTCCCTACGAGGCGCTGTTCTGGGGCGGCGGGCATCTGCTGCAATTCGTCTACATCCTGCTGCTGCTCGGCGCCTGGGCGATCCTGGCCGGGCCTTCGCTGGCCAGGACGAATCCCGCGTCATGGCGGCGCCTGTTCTGGCTGGCGCTGCTGCCGGTGGCGGCGGGAGGCGGGGCGGCGCTCGGGTTTCATCCGCTGGAGGAGAACTCGCGCCGCGCCTTCACCCTGCTGATGCAGTGGGGCGCTCCGCTTGCCCTGCTGCCGATGGCGTGGCTGATCGCCGCGCGTCATCGCGCCGGAGCCTTGGCCGGGGACAATCCCCTGCGGCTTTCCATGGGGCTGATGCTGCTCGGCATGCTGGTCGGCATCGCCATCAGCGCCGATACCGTGACGGTCACCGCGCATTACCACGCCACCAATGCCGCCATCACCCTCGCCTTCATGGGCCTCGGCTATCGGCTGCTGCCGCTGTTCGGCTTCGAGCCGCCCGCCGTGCGGCTGCCCCGCTGGCAATTGCGCCTGTACGCCGCCGGCATGGCGATCTATGTGGCCGGAATGGCCTGCTCCGGCTGGCTCGGCGTGCCGCGCAAGAGCGCCGGCGCCGTCGACGGGACGGGGCAGAACCTGGCCATGGCGGCGATGGGCGCGGGCGGCCTGGTCGCGGTCGGCGCCACCCTGTTGTTCCTGGTTATCATGCTGCGCGCGATGCGCCGCCGTCATGCCGCCTCACCGATAAAATCCGGAGTTCCGCACACCTCATGAAGAAGATGGACAAGCGCCTGCTCGCCGCCCTGACCACCGCCGGCGCCATCGCCGTCGGCGGGCTGGCGATCTATCTATGGCCCGACCCCGCGCCGCTCTCCGTCGCCGAACAGCCAGCCGATCCCAAGACCGACCCCGGCGCCCACTCCAGGCAGGCGCGCGAGGCCGAGATCAGGGCGCGATTCGATCAGGCCGTCGTGATGCTCCACGCCAAGCGCTACGATTACGCCATCAAGTCCCTGCACCGCGTGCTCGAACTGGCGCCGAAAATGCCCGAGGCGCATGTCAACATGGGCTACGCCCTGCTGGGAATGGAAAATTACAAGGCTGCCGCCGACTTTTTCAGCACCGCCATCGAGCTCAACCCGCGGCAGGTCAATGCCTATTACGGGCTGGCCGTCGCGTTCGAGGGCCTGGGCGACATCAGGCTGGCCATCAGCGCCATGCGCAGCTACATCCACCTGAACAAGAACGCCGGGGACCCCTATCTGGCCAAGGCCCGTTCCGCGCTGTGGGAATGGGAAAGCCAGGTCAAGAATTCCGGCAAGGAGCCGCTCCTGCCCGCGGCCATACCCGGAAACCAGGACGGGAAACCGCAGAAGGGTAGCGGCGGCAAGGCAGCCGCCGATTGATTTGTCGTTGCGACTTCAGGCGATTTGCAGAGCGTAGGGTGCACTCCGTGCACCATTTGCCTTGATCGGTGCACGGAGTGCACCCTCACCCCCTCCCCAGCCCTCCCCCCTCAAGGGGGAGGGGGTTCGTCATCACCCGGCTTGGCGTCTCCGCCAATTACAGCAGCCCTCTGATGGAGCTACTAGCCATTTGACCAAGCCCGCAAGCGGGCAAGTCGCTGGTTACTCCCTCAAGGGGGAGGGGGTCGTCATCAACCACGCGTTGATTAGCCGCCACGCCCAGCTACGCACACAAAAGGCCTGTCGTTGCGAGCGCAGCGAAGCAATCCAGTGCTTGATTAAGCAGGCATTTCCTGATTGCTTCGCGAGTTTATGCCCCCTGTGTACACGTCCTATCGAATTGATCGGCGCCTCAGCAAGGCGCCACCGACCCAGGATTCACACTGGATTTCCCGTCAGATACACGATGCCGGTATGGTTTTGTGCCAACGGCGGTGGTAGGGTTACGTAGGAGCGGCTTTAGCCGCGAAGCGAAGCCGATGCGGGCGAAAGCCGCGGCCGCAGGCAAGTTTGCCGTTGCCCATGCGAAATTAAACAAGGCGTTTCCTCGGCCAAGGGGAGAATCATAATGAAACAGGAAAACCGAAGCGCCGCCTCCCCGGCCAACGTGTATCGCGTTGTCTGGGGGAGGCAGCGCTTCTATCTTTCGGTCGCCTGGAAAACGCTCATTGCCTACGCCCTGGTGGTTTTCCTGCCGATGTACGGGATCACGTATCTGAGCGAAAACATGCTGACCCGGGCGCTGCATGAAAACGCCTTCGGTGCCCTGTCCGCGAGTTCGGGCTGGGCGCTGCGCAGCCAGCAGGAGCGCGCCGACCTGTTGGCCGGCGCGCTGGCGCATATGGCGGCGGATGCGGAAATCCGGCAGTCCCTGCGCGAGAAGGATCGGGACGGGCTCGCCGGCGCGCTGCGCCAACTGGCCGACCTGCAGCCGTTTGCCGGCGCCCTGCTGGCGGTCGATGCCCAGGGCGGGGTGGTTGCCGGCAACCATGGGGCCGCGGACATTCCCGGACTGGAGAGCCTGCTGCCCCGTGCGCTCGATGCCGGCGAAACCTTCAGTTCCTTCGAAATCCTGCCGCGTGAAATGCATGCCCGCGAGAACGCCGCTTCTTCCCCAGGCCCTGAGTCCCATGCGATGGGGCGGCTGATCGCCGTGCCGGTATTCGAAAACGGCGAGCGGCTCGGCATGCTGGCCGGCGTTGTGCGCCTGAGCGGGTTCGACCGGCTTCCGGAATCGGAGCGCGAAAGCCAGGGCGGCGATGCCCGCATTTTCGGGGCAGCCGTGCAGGGGGAGCGCGTGTTCGCGGCCACGCAGCACCCTGACAATTTCTGGGTCGAGGGGCGTGCCATTCCCGGCGTGATAGGCGAAAGCCTGTCCAGGGGCCGGCCCTACAGCGGGAATCTGGTCATCGACGGCACCCCCGTTTTCGTCAGCGCCGTGCCGCTGTTCGACCGCAACATGCGGGCGATCGGCGGTCTGATTGTCGGCACCCACGCCGATCGCTACGGTTCCAGCACCCATGATCGCCTGCTCGTCATCTACGGCGCCGTCGCTTTTGCCGTGCTGTTGTCCCTGCTGGTCGCCTATATGTCCTACCGCGACACCATCAGGCCGATACGCGCGCTGGTGGGCGCCATGGACGAGTTCGCCGGCGGCAACCAGGCCGTGCGGACGGAATTGCGGACGAAGGACGAGTACGAGGAACTGGGCGAAGGCTTCAACCGCATGGCCGATGCCATCTGTCAGAAACAGGAGCAGGTGGCGAAGTACAACTCCCTGTCCAAGCTGCTGATTTCCACGCTGAAAGTCGAGGAACTGCTGAAAAGCGCGCTCGACAAGGTGATGGAGCTGACGCGCTCGAAATTCGGCGCGATCTACCTCTACGACAAGGAAGGCTTGATGCTGGAGCCGGTCGTCACCGGCGGGGTCGACCGGGATGCCGTGCAGCCGCTGGGAAAGGGCGAAGGCGTCGCCGGCTCCGCGGTTACCGAAGGGCGAACCATCGTTCTGGAGACGATTCCCGAAAAATGCCACCTCCGGATCAACACCGGCTTCGGCCATGCGATGCCCGACAAGGTGGCGGCCTTCCCGCTCATGTACAAGGAAAAAGTTCTGGGCGCGATCTTGCTCGGCACGTTCGACGATTTCGATCCGGACGACCTTGAGTTGACGGAATATTTGGCGAACCAGATTGCCGTCAGCCTGGACAACGCCCTGACCCATGAAAAAACCGAGCGTCTTTCGATTACCGACGGACTGACCGGCCTGTACAACTGCCGCTACTTCGGCGAAAGACTATCCAAAGAGTTTTCCGAGGCGGTGCGCTATGGGTACGACTTGTCCCTCCTGGTCATGGACATCGATTTCTTCAAGAAGGTGAACGACGTGTACGGCCATCAGGTCGGCGACCGGGCGCTCGTTACCGTCGCCCAGGTTCTGGCCGACTCGGTTCGCCACTCGGATCTGGTCGCCCGTTACGGCGGCGAGGAATTCGTGGCCTTGCTGCCGCACTCGACGCAGAAACAGGCGATGCTGGTCGCCGAGAAAATTCGTCTGGCCATCGCCGAGGCGGTCGTGGAGGAAATGGGCGCGCAGCGGTTGACGATCAGCATCGGCGTCGCCAGTCGCAAGGAACTTGCCGTCGCCCACCCCCATGACCTGATCCGCAAGGCCGACGAGGCGATGTATCGGGCCAAGGACGGCGGGCGCAATCGGGTGGTCGCGGCGCAGGCGTGAGCGGCGTGCGGGTCGATCCCGATTGTTTAGCGGCTTTCCAAAGGACTCCGATCCACCCTGATCTGTAGGGCGCACTCCATGCACTACGGGTTGCAGGGTGCGCCTTGCGGCGCATCGCGGGTAAACCCGCTCCCACAAAAGCATCGCCATCGTCTCTGCGGGAGCGGCTTCAGCGGCTCGCCGGTCAAAAATCGCCGCCACAATTCCACCACCCCTGTGGGAGCGGCTTCAGCCGCGATGCGGGCGTCACGCCCGCACCGAACGCGACCGACCCGGCCGCCGGGTGCGCGCGGGATAAAAACAGTGTGCATAGCGCACCCTACGGAGGGGCTGTAGGAGCGGGTTTACCCGCGATTGGGGCGGGCACGCAGGCCAGAACCGGGTTTGACGAACGCACTGGCGATGGCTACCATCACGCCGCGAATGCGGCTGCTGCTTCGCGTCGTTGCGGCGACGACGCGCCCGGCGCCATGGCTATTTTGTCCTTTGCGAACCGTCAGCCAGCCCGGCCCGACTGCCGTGGTTTGCCCCGTTCGCGCTGCCTGCGAACCCTGCCCAATTAAAGCGTGAATGAATCATGACAAATTTCTGGACCGTATCGACTTTCTGGGCGCTGTTCCTGCTTTTCATCGGGATCGCGCTGGCCTGGGTCCTGCCGCCCCTGCTGCGTCGCGACACCCGGACCGCCCCGCGGATGGATGTCAAGGAAGCCAACGTCGCCATCTATCGCGACCAGTTGGCCGAACTGAAGGCCGATTTCGATAGCGGCGACCTCGATGCACAACAATACGAGCTCGCCCGGCTTGAAATCACCAAGCGCCTGAGCGAGGACGTGCCGCAGGAATCGTCGCCCGTCGTCGTCGCCCAGCCCCGGCGCTGGCCGGCTTACGCAATCGGCGGCGCGATTCCGGCGCTGGCGGTCGCCCTGTACGTCTGGCTGGGCAACCCCGAAGCGCTGGTAGTCGAACCGGCTCCGCCAGCCCCGGAGGCGGCAACCGCGGGGCCGGAGGGCCGGCACGACGTCGCGCCCATGATCGCGGCCCTGGAGGCCAGGCTCGAACAGAATCCCGCTGACGCTGAGGGCTGGTACATGCTGGCGCGCAGCTACAGCGCCGTCGGCCGCTTCGAAGAATCCGCCCAAGCCTATGCCAAAGTCGTCGAGCAGTTTCCCAATGAGGCGCGCCTTCTGGCGGACTACGCCGACGTGCTGGCCATGGCCCAGGGCCGCACGCTGAAGGGAAAACCGCAGGAACTCATCAACCGGGCGCTCGAACTGAACCCCAGCGACGAGAAGGCGCTGCATCTCGCCGGCTCCGCCGCCTATGAAAGCGGGAATTTCGCGCAGGCGGTCCAGTACTGGCAGCGCCTGCTGAAACTGCTGCCGCCGGACACCGACAATGCGCGCGCCATCGCGGAGGCGATCGCCGATGCCGGGAAGGCCGCGGCCGCCGCCGGCCAGGTCATCCAGCCCGCCCCGGGCGCGGAAAAATCCGCCCCGGCAGCACCCGGCGCGGCCATTTCCGGCACCGTAAGCCTCGGCAAGGCGCTCGCATCCAAGGTCGCCGCGACGGATACGGTATTCATTTTCGCGCAGAGTCCGCAAGGCCCCAAGATGCCCTTGGCCGGCGTCAGGATCACGGCAAGCCAGCTTCCCTACCGCTTCGTCCTCGACGATTCCAGCGCCATGACCCCGAACAACAAGCTTTCGGATCACCCGCAAGTCATGGTCAGCGCGCGCGTGTCCAAATCGGGCCAGGCCATGGCGCAAAGCGGCGATTTTCAGGGACAGGCCGGCCCGGTCAAGCTCGGGCAACAAGGCCTGAACATCGAGATCGACACCGTCCTGCCGTAAAAAGCGCCCCGTTTTTCAAGCGCATTCGATCCGGGATTGTTTTGGGCGATGCGCGGAACGCAGGGCGCACTCCGTGCACCGATCGCTCCCGGAAGGTGCGCGGGCCCATGGCAATTGCGTGTCGCGTGGATGCCGGAAGGTGCACGGAGTGCACCCTACAAGTTTGGTGCGATCAATCCGGATACCCTTTTCCCCGCACGGGTGGCGTCGCCAAAATTTCATGAAACCGTCACCGGATTACCATAAATGGGAATTCCGGCTTCCCGATTCCGGGAATGCGGAGCGGACGGGAAATGGGCGGCCTTGAAAACACAGGGAATATTGTCTGGCACGCTCCGTGCTTATGTATTTCGCGGGGGCAAAGGCGGTTTTACCGCGCTGCTTTTTAAAGACGGTTTCCTTGAAATTTTTTTGCGGAGGGTAGAAAAATGGAAGTTTCCATTAACAGGGGGGCCGGGGTGGCGCGGTTCTCGGCGATCACGGGAGGCGCGGCGCTTGTGCTTTCGTTCGCCTTCGGCGGCCAGGCGCTGGCAGCCATCACGGCTTCGAAGCATGACCTGTCGCCGACGGGCACGGGCGCCAACAAATTCACGGCGACCGATGTGACCCAGCGGGAAATCTGCGTGTTCTGTCATACGCCGCACGGCGCGGACTCGACGGCTTCCGTGCCGCTGTGGAACCGCAAGCTGGCCGCGGGTACTTATACGACCTACAACACTCTGGGTACCTCCAGCCTGATCGGCGGCGTGGCCAAGGTGGGCTCGGTGTCCATCGCCTGCTTGTCCTGCCATGACGGCGCGACGGCAATGGACGTGATGATCAATGCGCCGGGATCGGGTGGCTACAATCCGGCTGGCGCAGCCTGGTCGCTGACCGGTGGATCGTGGACTACGGGAACTGGGCAGTTGAACGGGGCAACGATTACCAATATCGGCGCTAACCTGACAAACGACCACCCGGTCGGCATCCAGTACGCGGGCGGACCGAAAACGACGGCCCCGACCACGGGTGTTTATGCTGCCGCCAACTTCAGGAATCCGGATTTCGTTCCTGCGTATGGCGCGGCTATCAACGGATCCACGGTGTGGTGGGTGGATACCGCTCCCGGTACGGCTACTGTGCGCGACAAAACCGATATGCAGCTTTATTCGCGCAATCCGACAACCGATGTGGGTAACGGCACTGACGGTAGCCTCATCGCGGCCTTCGGTACGGTCGGCGTAAACGCAAACCAGCCGTTCGTCGAGTGCGCGAGCTGCCATGATCCGCACGGCCCCGCAGGCACGACGCAGTTCCTGCGCCTGTCCAATCAGGGCAGCGCGGTGTGCCTGGCTTGCCATGTCAAGTAATTAACAGGTAACGAGGGAGTTTCTGCCTCGGATGGGGGCGGACAGGGCGACTTGTCCGCCCCCTTTTAATTGTGCGAGCCTCAAAAGAGTCCAATTTAGGTGTCTGCAAACATGAATTACAGATTAAATCGCATCGCACCGCTCTCCCTGGCTGCATTTCTGGCGCTGTCCTGCTGCGCAGCCATCGCGGCGCCCGGCAGCCCGGCAGCCGCCGCCGAGGTTGCGCGCACCGGCAGCCGGCCGGATTTCGCCCGTGTTGGCGATGCGGTCATCACCGCGCAGGAGTTCGACAATGCGCTTTACAACGCGGCGCGCAGCAAGTTCTATCACGGCAAGCCGCCCGAGGGCGAATTGGCCCGGGTACAGCGTGAGGTGGGCGACCAGCTGGTTGAGCGGGCGCTGCTGCTGCGCGAGGCCGGGAAACGCGGCCTGAAGCCGGAAGCGGCGGAAGTGCAAAAAACCCTGCAGGAGTATGAGCAGCGTTATGCCGGCAGCGAACAATGGAAAGCCAGCCGCGACCGGGTGTTGCCGGGACTGACCCGGCGCCTGGAAGAGGACAGTCTGCTGAAGCTGATCGAGCGTCTGGTGCGCGACGTTCCGGCGCCGGACGATGGGGAAGTGCGAGCCTATTATGCCGCGCACCCGGAAAAATTCACCGAACCGGAGCAACTGCGCGTGTCGGTCATTCTGTTGCGCGTCGACCCCGGTGCGTCCCAGGCGGTGTTTGACGGGGCTTTCGAGGAGGCCAAGGGGATCGTCGAGCGGCTGCGCGGCGGCGCCGATTTTGCTGCTTTGGCGCGCATTCATTCGAGCGAAGCATCGGCCGAGAAGGGGGGCGATCTGGGCTATCTGCATCGCGGCATGCTGC
The DNA here is from genome assembly GCA_030836725.1 of Pseudomonadota bacterium. Classification (GTDB taxonomy): domain Bacteria; phylum Pseudomonadota; class Gammaproteobacteria; order Burkholderiales; family Thiobacillaceae; genus Thiobacillus. The sequence goes on from JAUPLV010000053.1 coordinate 10,004, forward strand.
CCGAAGGCACGCAGGAAGCGATGGACAAGGCAAAACCCGGAGAGATTTCCGACCCGCTTCGCGTGCTGGAGGGCATTGCCGTGCTGCGCCTGGAAGACCGCAAGACAGCCAAGCTGAATAACTACGAGAAGGTGCGTGAGCGCGCGCGCGATCTGCTGCAGCGGGACCAGAGCGATCAAGCCATGAAGACGCTGCTGGCGCGCCTGAAAAAGGAAACGCCGATACAGGTGGACGAGTCCTTTTATCTGCCGCTGCCGACCGAGAAAAAACCTGACCATGCCACGCCCAAACCTGTGGCGGAGCCCGGAACGGGGAGCGGCGCGCAGAAATAAGCAGCCATGGAGCGCAGCGTGAGGCGGCATCATTTTCCATGGCAAAAATGCATGGCTTGGCTCATTAGCGGTCTGGCCCTGGCCGGGCCGCGCGCGGCCTTGGCCGCACTGCCTCCCGCCGAGGCTGCCGCAGCCAGCGCCAACGTCGAGGCAAGGTCCGAACCTGTCGCCGAGTCTGGCGATGAGGGCTGGATGCAGTTGCCGCCGGTGAGTTGGTCCGGGTCCCTGACCTATGATCTGGCCTACCTGACCGCGGACGAGAGCGAAGACAGCCTGCGGCAGGGGCTGACGGCGCGGATCAACGGTCGCACCTTCATCTGGCAGCCCTGGTTCGCCCACCTTTCGGGCACCGTGGGCCTGACCGCGGCAACCGGCGACGGCTCTGGCAACAGCGAGGCCCTGACCGGCGAACTGCAGCTCGATATCCTGCCGCAAAGCCGTTTTCCGTTCATGGCAGCCTATTCGCGAAGCAACAGCCAGTTTTCCAGCGATGCGGTGGCCGTGACGAACGATTACACCAGCCAGCGTTTCACCCTGTCGCAACATTATCGCCCGCTAGAAAGCGATACTCAGTACAGCGCCAGTTTCATCCACAATTCGCAGGACGGCGAAAGTTTCGGGGAAACGGCGCAGGATACGCTGCAACTCGACCTGTCGACGCGTCTCGGGGATTACCAGAGCTTGCAACTGTCGGCCAATGGCAGCCGCAATACCCATGAAAGAACGGACCAGACGGCGACTCAGTACAACCTGCTGGCCAACCACCGCTATACGCCTGACCCGACGCTCTCGGTCGAAAGCCAGGCCAGCATGAACCAGTATGATTACAGGCTGGCGCAGGGCAGCTACGAAAGCCGCTACACGCAACTGCACAGCTATGCGTTCTGGCGCCCGGAAGACATGCCGATGACCGCGACCGGAAGCGTGCGGCTGTCCAACATTGCCAGCGGCGGCGGCTCGGGCACGAACAGCATGAACGTCAGTGCCGGCGCCAACTACGAGCTGACCCGGCAAACCCGCCTGTTCGCCAATGCCAGCGTCAACCTGAGCGATTCCGGCAGCGATCAGGATGTCTCCACCTCGCAAACGCTGGGTGCGTCCTACAATCCCGACCCGCTGATGCTGGGCGGATTCCATTACAACTGGTTCGCTTCGGGCTCGGTCAGCAACACCACCGGCGGGGAAGAAAGCGGGGGGCAGCAGGCGAGCCTGCAACTGGGGCACAATCTGGACCGCAGCATGAGCTTTCTCGGCGGCTCGCTGGGATTCAGCCTGAACCAGAACCTCTCCGCAATCGAGGGAAACAACACCGATCAGACGCTGCAACTCATGCAGGGCGGATCGCTGGCCTGGAACGTGTCGCGGGGCTCAAGCATGGCATATTTTCGCCTGAACGCGACCGATTCCCGCTCCCTGGGCGGGGATGAAGAACGCGCATTCCAACTGGTCAATTTCCAGGCATCGATGAACCAGATTACGGGCAGATACAGCACCTGGAACGGCAACCTGACCGTGCAGGCGACACGTCAGAACGTGGCTGGCGTCGCCGGTACGCAGGATACGGAGATGGGGGATTTCGAAATCAGCACCAGCGCCAGCTTGAGCTACCAGAACCAGCGTGCGTTCGGCGTTTCGCGCCTGCGCTTTGGGTCGGACCTCAGGATCAACAACAACCAGTACAAAACCGTACTTGGCGGGCCGGAGGATTCGGTGGACAAGTCCTGGCGGAATCAATTCGAGTACGCGGTTGGGCGGACACGGTTCAAGCTGACCGAAACCTGGTCCGAAATGGACGGAAGGAGCAGCGTCCTGGTGATGTTTACGCTGGAACGGTATTTTTGGAATTAGGCGCCGTGGGTGCTGGTTTGCGGGTACGGCGGGGGATGTTGTGGGCGCGGTTGTGCGGCGGCGCCCCGGGGTTTTGTGGGAGCGGCTTTAGCCGCGATGGGCTTAATTTTTTTGTGGAAGCGGAGAACGGGTATATGGGCATGATAAAAAGGGCTGTATTCGGAGCCGGGCTGCTGAAAATCGGACTGATGGTCCTGATGACGCTGGCGCTGGCGTGGGTGGACATGCGCTCGGCTCGGGCCGAATACGGCGACATCGTCATCAACAACTACGCCGACGCGGCGGGAATGCGCCCGGTGGTGTTTCCCCACTGGTTCCACCGCGTCCGTTTCAGCTGCAAGGTCTGCCACGCCGACCTGGGCTTCAAGTTCAAGGCCGGCGGCAACGAGATCAACATGCTGAAGATCATCGACGGCCAGTACTGCGGCGCCTGCCATAACGGCAACATCGCCTGGTCGATCGAGAACTGCAATATCTGCCATTCCGGTAACCCCAATACGCCGACCCAGGTCCATGGGAACGCCGTGCAGAAGCTGCAGATTCCGCCGACAGTACAACCCCAGCCTGCCGCAGCCGTGCCGGTCAAGAAATAGGAGGCGCACATGAAATTGCCATCGCTTACAACACGTTTCACCCTCGTCGGCCTGCTGTTCTGGGCCGCCTACGCCGGGGCCGCCGGCAAGACGACGCCCACGCCGGAGGCGATCGCGACCGTTCCGCTGCAGAC
>JAUPLV010000003.1 GCA_030836725.1 Pseudomonadota bacterium
CAGACCCACTCGCCGCTGGTCGCCAGCGTCGAAGTCAAGCGCCGCGGCGACGTCCGCCGCGCCAAGCTGTACTACCTGCGCGAGCGCTCCGGCAAGTCCGCACGCATCAAGGAAAAGCTGCCCGCCCGCAAGGTCAAAGCAGCGGCTGCCGAATAAGCAGTCCCCTGCCGCAACGCAAAAAACGCCCGCTTGAAGCGGGCGTTTTTTATTCCTGATTCAAGGGCGACTCCAGGCAGCGGCAGGGGATCCGGACGGCTTCAATCCGACAACTGCCGCCGCAATTGCCCAACATCGGGGATAATCTGCCCCATAAAAACCAGGGGATGCCTTGATGGAAAGGGAAGCCAGAAAACCCGGCGAGCGTCGTTTGCAGATCCTGCAGACGCTGGCTGCGATGCTGCAGGAGCCGCAGGCCGAGAAGATAACCACAGCGGCATTGGCTGCGCGCGTGGGCGTTTCGGAGGCGGCACTGTATCGCCACTTTTCCAGCAAGGCGCAGATGTATGAAGGCCTGATCGAATTCATCGAACAGACGCTGTTCGGACTGATCGCGCGCATCACCACCGAAACGCCCTCCCCCGCCGCACAAATCGAGGCCATCGTCGGAATGCTGCTGAATTTTGCGGCGAAGAATCCGGGCATGACGCGGGTTCTGATCGGCGACGCGCTTGTACACGAAAACGAGCGTCTGCAAAAACGCATCAATCAACTGCACGACCGCATCGAGGCTCAGCTGCGGCAATGCCTGCGCTTCTGCGGCGACAGGCAGTCCGAACTCAGCGGGCCGCTGGCCAACCTGCTGCAATGCGTGGTGGTGGGACGCTGGCATCAGTTTGCCAAGAGCGGGTTTACGCGTGCGCCGGGCGGCGATGTCGACCTGCTGCTGTCACGTCTGCTCGACGTTCATCCCGACTGAACAACTCCCACCCCGCACACCGGGCAAGCAGGGTCGCGCGGCACTTTCATCACCCGGACGTCGGCGCGCAAGCCGTCCCACAACAGCAGCCTGCCGATCAGGGGTTCGCCCACCTGGGCCAGATATTTCAGCGCTTCCATCGCCTGCATCGCCCCGATGACGCCAACCAGAGGCGCAAACACTCCGGCCTCGGCGCAACGCAATTCGGGTTCGTCCGCGTGGTCGGGAAACAGGCAGTGGTAGCAGGGGCTGTGGGCGCGCGCCGAGTCGAAGACAGCCAACTGTCCCGAAAACCCGATCGCCGCGCCCAACACCAGTGGTTTTTTGAGCGCAACGCAGGCGCGATTCACCGCATGCCGGGTAGCGAAATTGTCCGACGCGTCGACCACCAGATCGACTGTCGCGACGGCTTCGTGCAGGGCGGCGTTTGCCAATGCCTCCCGGATGGGCTGCACCTCGATCTCGGGGTTGATGGCGCGCACGCCGCGGGCGAGCGAATCGGCCTTGTTCTCGCCGATCGCCACGGTCGCGTGACCAATCTGGCGTTGCAGGTTGGTGAGATCGACCGTATCGCCGTCCGCCAGCAATAACCGCCCGATCCCTGCCGCCCCCAGATACAGCGCAACCGGGCATCCCAGGCCGCCGGCGCCGACGATCAGCACAGAAGCATCGGAAATACGCGCCTGCCCGGCGACGCCAACTTCCGGCAGCAGGATATGCCGGCTGTAGCGCAGCAACTGGTCGTCGTTCAGGTCCATGCGGGGGAGAAAACCTTATTTATAACCGCGCCACTCTTCCGGGGTGTCATCGCGGTCGCCATGAAGATGGCGTTCGTACACTTTCATGAAGGCTTGCTGCGATTTGATGTCCGGCTCGTTGGCCGCGACGTTTTGGCGCTGTACGTTCTCGCAGAAATAGGCCATCGCGCGCTTGAGCTTGCTCAGCAGGCTGTTATCGAGGTGGAAACCCTGGCTCGACAGCGCAGTTTCAAGGCTTTCAAGGGTGTATTCGCACACGCTGTAGCGCACCAGCAGGGTTCTGCCGTCCGGCCCGACCGTCACCATCAGTCCTTCCAGCCCTTCCAGCAAAACCAGCGCACGCTCAACCTGGCCATCCGGCAATTCGTGGAAAACGATTTCACGGAGTTTTTCGAGGTCGCACGGGCGCATGGCAAACCACTCGGACAGGATTCAATCAGTATAGCTGCTGATTGCGCTGCAGCTTACCCGGCAGCCGCAGCGGTTTCGATCAACGGCCCTGCAGGATTTGCAAGCCTTTCAGCAGATTGAGTGCCTGGTTGACCTGGAAATCGCTCTTCGAGACGACTTCGCCCGGTTCCAGCGTCGCCGGCTTTTTGTCCTTGCCCGGCTTGTCGGCGGGGGGGGCCTTGATCGTGTCGGCCGGTTTCACGGCAGGCTCGGGTTCTGTTTCAGCGGGATTGACCAGATGCTTGTCGAGATCGGCCTCGCGGATGCCGAAGCCGTTTTCCGATTCCGGCATCGCCGGATCTTCCACCACGATATCCGGCTCGATGCCCTTGGCCTGGATGGAGCGCCCGTTCGGCGTGAAATAACGCGCCGTAGTGAGCTTGATCGCAGTGCCGCTGCCGATCGGCAGGATGGTCTGTACCGATCCCTTGCCGAAAGTTCGCGTCCCCATGATGACGGCGCGCTTGTGATCCTGCAGTGCACCGGCAACGATTTCGGATGCGGAGGCCGAGCCGCTATTGACCAGCACCACCATCGGCACGCTCTTCACGCCTTCCGGCAGCCTCTTCAGGTAATCGACCTGCATCGGGCGCAAATAATTTTCACGGCTGGCGGTCAGCTGCATCTTGGCGTCTTCGGTGCGGCCCTCGGTGTACACCACCAGGCTGTCGGGTTTTACAAACGCGGAGGTCACCGCCACCGCGCCATTCAGCAACCCGCCCGGATCGTTGCGCAAATCCAGGACCAGCCCCTTCAAAGGCTCCTTGTTGTCCTTATAGAGTTTCTGCAACGAATCGACCAGCAGTTCGCCGGTGTGCTCCTGGAACTGGGTCACGCGCACATAGCCGTAGCCTGGATCCAGCATCGTGGATTTGACGCTGCGAATCTTGATGATGGCGCGGGTGATGGTGAGCACGATCGGCTTGTCCGCGCCCTTGCGGGCGATGGTGAGTTTGATGCTCGCACCCGGTTTGCCGCGCATGCGCTTCACCGCGTCGTTCAGCGTCATGCCCTTGACCGGAGTGTCGTCAAGCTTGACGATCAGGTCGCCGGGCTTGACGCCTGCCTTGAAGGCAGGCGTATCCTCGATCGGGGAAATCACCTTGACCAGGCCGTCCTCCATGCCGACTTCGATGCCCAGGCCGCCGAATTCGCCCTGCGTGCCCACCTGCAAATCCTTGAAGGCATCGGCATCCAGATACGCGGAATGCGGGTCCAGCCCGGTCAACATGCCGTTGATCGCCTCGGTGATGAGCTTCTTGTCTTCGACAGAATCGACGTAATCGCTCTTGATGCGGGCGAACACATCGGTAAAGGCGCGCAACTCCTCGACCGGCAGTGCCGTGTCCACTTCCTTGTCGGCGATTGCCGACATGTTGACCGTCAGCGCCGCGCCCGCCAGCAGGCCGGCCAGTCCGACGAATACGAATTTCGCCTTTTGTTTCATATCACTTCACCCACGACTGGGGATTAACAGGGCGGCTTTGATGCCGCATTTCAAAATACAGGCCGGGTTCCGGCTGACCACCGCTGTTGCCAACGCTGGCGATCGCATCGCCGGGCTGGACCCGTTCGCCCACCTGCTTATACAGACTTTCATTATTGCTGTACAGGCTCATGTAGCCCTCGCCGTGATCGACAATGATGAGGTTGCCAAAACCGCGCAGCCACTCAGCAAATACCACCTGTCCGGCGGCAATTGCCTTCACCGACGTCCCTTGCGCGGCGCGAATGAAAAGGCCTTTCCAACTGACGCCGCCATCTTCCCTCGGAGCGCCGAAGCGGTTCATCAGTTCCCCGGCCACCGGCAACCGCAGGCTGCCCTTCAGTCGGGAAAATGGCCGGTCGGCACGAAACACAACCGGGGTTTCGGTATTCACCGCCAGCGGGCGGCGCGCCGGATCCGCTTCGCCCTTTTCGGCCGACGGCTTCCTTTTCGCCTGTTGCTCAGCCCGTGCCTGCGCGGCCTCGCGTGCCGCCTGCTGGGCCATCAACCGGTTGAGGCGCTCGGCCAGTTGCGTCAGGCTGCGTTCGTCGCGCTGCAGACTGGAAATCTCGCGGCGCTGCTGCTGGATTTTAGCCGATAGTTTCCGCAGCACCTGTTCGCGCGCCCGTTTGTCGGCCAGCAGCTTTTTCTGCTCGGCCTCATGAGCCGCCTGCAGCTGCGTCAACGCAGTGGTTTTTTGCGCGGTCCGTTCCCGCAAGGCAGCCAGTTCGGCAAGATCGGTTCGCAGCGCTTCGATCTGGGCATTTTGCGCGCGCGACAAATGGGCAAGATAGCGCAGGTCGCGGGCCGTCTGGTTGGGATCGCCACCGTTAAGCATCAGTTTGAGCACATCGCCCTGCCCGCGCCGGTAAACCGCCCTGAGCGCCTGCGCAAGGCGGTCCTGATGCAGCTGGATGCGCGCCTCGGCGGCTTCGGCCTGTTGGGTCAATGTTCGCAGTTCACCCTGGGTGCGCTGACGTTCGCTTTCCAGATCGCGCAACTGCCGCACGGCGCTGCTGATGGCGCGTTCGGATTCCCGCAACTCGTCGGCCGCTTCCTTGCGATTCGCCTGTGTACCGCGAAACGCCTGCTGCAGGGTCTGCAGGCGACGCTTCAGCGCTTCGAGTTCGGACTGCTTGCTGGCGGCCTGGTTGGCGCTTGCGCAAAGCGGCGAGGCCAGCAGCAGGAGGATGAGAATTGTTCTGACGTTCACCCTGTTGAGCTTACCCGAAGCGCGCCGGGTTTACTCGAACTGGACCAGTGCTTCGCCGGTCATTTCCGGCGGTTGCGGCAGGCCCATCATTTTCAGCAGGGTGGGGGCGATGTCCTCGAGCGCGCCGGTTTGAACCAGGCTGGCCTTGCGATGCCCGATATAAATCAGCGGCACCAGATTCATGGTATGCGCGGTATGCGCCTGCCCGGTCAGGGCGTCGCGCATCAGTTCCGCGTTGCCATGATCGGCCGTCACCAGCACCTCGCCGCCACGCGCCAGTTGGGACTCCACCACCCGGCCAATGCAGGTATCCACGGTTTCGATGGCCTTGATGGCGGCTTGCAGGTCGCCGGTATGCCCCACCATGTCCGGGTTGGCATAGTTGCAGACGATGAGATCGTACTGATTGCCGTTGATCGCCGCCAGCAGTTTGTCGGTGACCTCGAACGCACTCATTTCCGGTTTCAGATCATAGGTTGCGACATCGGGCGACGGCACCAGCACGCGGTCCTCGCCCGGAAAGGAAATTTCCTCGCCGCCGTTGAAGAAAAAGGTGACGTGTGGGTATTTCTCGGTTTCGGCGATACGCAACTGGCGCAATCCGAGATTGGCAACGTATTCCCCGAGTCCGTTCTTGATGCGTTCGGGGGGAAACGCAACCGACACCTTGAAGTCATCGCTGTAGCCCGTCAGGGTGCAGTAGGTCGCCAGGCGCGGGGTCACCTCGCGCTCGAATTCGCCGAAATCGGGTTCGATGAACGGCCGCGACAACTGGCGGGCGCGGTCGGATCGAAAATTGAGGAAGATCACGGAATCGCCGTCTTCCATTTTCACCGGCTTGCCATCGGGCGGCAGGATAACCGTGGCCTTGACGAACTCGTCGGTCTCGCCGCGCGCGTAGGCCGCTTCCAGCCCGGCCAGGGGGTTCTCCGCCCAGTATTCGGTTCGACCCTGCGTCAGCAAATCATAGGCGGACTTGACCCGCTGCCAGCGTCGGTCGCGATCCATCGCATAGTAGCGGCCGATCATCGAAGCGATGTGGCCGACGCCGGCCTGTTCGATTTTTTCGCTCAGGCGGCGCAGGTAGATTTCGGCGCTCTTCGGCGGCGTATCGCGGCCGTCCAGAAAAACGTGCAGGCACACCTTGTGCAGCCCTTCATGCACCGCCAGATCAAGCAGCGCGTGGAAATGCGATTCGTGGCTGTGCACCCCTCCGTCCGACAGCAGACCCAGCACGTGCAGGGTCTTGTCGTTGTCGCGCGCCAGATGTACGGCGTTCAACAACGCCGGATTGGTGTGGAAATAGCCGGATTCGATGGCGCGATCGATACGGGTGAATTCCTGATACACCACGCGCCCGGCGCCGATGTTCATGTGTCCCACCTCGGAGTTGCCCATCTGTCCCTTGGGCAGCCCCACTTCGGATTCCGATGCATGGATCAGGGTGTGCGGGTTCCCCTTCCACAGGCGGTCAAAATTGGGCTTTCTGGCCTGGGCAACGGCGTTGTCCGCACGCTCCGTGCGACAACCAAAACCATCGAGAATGATAAGGAGAACCGGCAAGGGCTTCATGAAAAAATTTAAATAACCTGACTCGTTTTTGTGGAATTATTTTAATATATACGGACTTGCTGATCTACATGCACACTCAATGCGAGGGTAAATCCCGCCCGGAACATGCCGCGCAGCGCATGAGATGCCGCACCAAATCATGCCGCACTAGGGTACTACACGAATATGATCGAGGTAATGAAAATGGCTTCCGATTGGGATGAAGTGGATCTCATGGACAAGGACGAGCACATCGAGCAGGCTTCACGTGCGATGAAGGCCATGTCGCACCCGCTGCGCCTGAAAATCCTCTGCGTTCTGGGCGACAAGGAAGTCAGCGTGCAGGACATCGTCGACCATGTCGGAACGTCGCAAAGCAACATTTCGCAGCACCTGGCCATCCTGCGCGACAAGGGTGTGCTGCGCACCCGCAAGGACGCCAACCGGGTGTTTTACCGGGTGGGCGACACCCGCACCCTCAAATTGCTCGGCATGATGCGCGACGTTTTTTGCGGTTTCAGCAAGTAACCCGGTTTCGCACGAACAAGAGCCTGGTCACGCCTGCGCGCGGCCAGGCTCTTCTGCTTCAGGGGTTGCGGCTTTATCCTGCCTTGAGCGCGAAGTGGATTGGAATAGTCCTGTAGTGCATACTTGAACAGGTCCACGGCTTGCCGCCCAGGCACACCGAGCAGCGCAAGCGATTGAATTAAATAGCATATTAGGCTAACCTGATGGACCAACTCATGGAGACATCCCCATGCTGAACCCTGTCCGCCTGCTGGCCTGCGCCATGATCTTCTCCCAACCCGCATGGGCGGCCCTGCCATTCGCCGTCGCGCCGGTGAAATACCAGATGATGGACACAGGTTACTCCACCGAAGCCACGGTCGAGGCGGTCAAGCAGTCCACCCTCGCGGCCCAGGTGTCGGGGCGGGTTTCGGCGGTCAATTTCGACGCTGGCGATTACGTCAAGGCGGGCTCGGTGATCGTGCGTCTGTCGGCGCAGGAACTGTCGTCCGCGGTGGCGGGCAGCCAGGCGCAGGTGGCGCAGGCCGCCGCCACGCTGGCCAACGCGCGCGCCAATTACGAGCGCCAGCAACAGTTGTTCCAGCAGAAATTCATCAGCCAGGCCGCGCTCGACCGCGCCAGCGCCGAATTTCGCGCCGCCGAAGCCGCCGAGCGATCGGCGCGCGCCGGCGTCGGCCAGACGGCGGCCATGAGCGGCTACACCGTCGTCACCGCGCCGTTTTCCGGGGTGGTTGCCGCGCGCCACGTCGAAGTCGGCGAAACAGTCACGCCCGGCACGCCGCTGATGACCGGCTTCGACCCCAAGGACATGCGGGTGATCGCCAATATCCCGCAATACAAACTGACCGAGATCAAGGCTTCGCCGAGCGTGGCCGTCGAGATCCCTTCGCTCAACAAGTGGATAGACGCCACCGGCGTCACCGTGCTGCCGTCCGCCGATGCGGCCACCCACACGGTCAAGGTGCGCATCGAGCTGCCGGCCGACATGGAAGGCGTCATCCCCGGCATGTTCGCCCGCGCGCATTTCTCGGTGGGCAGCGCGCGCAAGCTCACCATCCCGACCAGCGCCCTGGTGCGCCGCTCCGAAATCACCGCGGTCTATGTGGTCAACGAGGACAAGGTCAGCCTGCGGCAGATCCGTCTCGGTACGCCCAACGGGCGCGGTCAGGTGGAAGTGCTGGCCGGCCTCAACCCGGGCGAAATCATTGCGCTCGATCCGGTCAAGGCGGGGATTTATGCCCGCAGCGCCGCCAACCAGCCGGCCAAAGCCAAATAAGCGGCGACCGTCATGGGGCTCTCCGGACGCATCTCCCGCTTCTTCCTGACCTCGCAGCTTACGCCGCTGATCGCGCTGATCGCGGCGCTGCTGGGCCTGTTCGCCATCCTGGTCACGCCGCGCGAGGAAGAACCGCAGATCAACGTCACCATGGCCAATGTATTCATCCCCTTCCCCGGCGCCTCGGCGAAGGACGTGGAGGCGCTGGTGGCGACGCCGGCCGAGCAGGTGCTGTCGCAGATCGACGGCATCGAGCACATCTATTCGGTGTCAAAACCTGGCATGGCGGTGCTGACGGTGCAATACCTGGTCGGGCAGGACCGCACCCAGGCGCTGGTGCGGCTTTACGACACCATCCAGGCCAACCGCGACTGGGTATCGCCCGAACTCGGCGTCGGCGAACCGATCATCAAGCCGCTCGGCATCGACGACGTGCCGATCGTCACCATCACCCTGTGGACGCGCGACGAGACACGCGGCGCCTTCGAACTGGAGCAGGTGGCGCATGCAGCCGAAATCGAACTGAAGCGCATCGACGGCACCCGCGAGGTCACCACCGTCGGTGGGCCCGGCCGCGCCGTTCGGGTGATGATGGACCCGGACCGGATGGCGGCGTTCGGCGTCTCGGCACAGGACATCCGCGATGCGCTGCAGGTATCCAACGCGGCGCAGCCGTCCGGCACCCTGGTGTCGAACAACCAGGAAATACTGGTGCAGACCGGCACCTTCCTGACCGGCGCCGACGACGTCAAACAGCTGGTCGTCGGGGTGGCGAACGGGCGCCCGGTTTACATGAGCGACATTGCCAGCATCGTCGCCGGACCCGACCAGCCGGCGCGTTACGTCTGGTACGGCCCCGGCGCGGGCGGCGCCCACAAGGCTGAGCAAGGCCAGACCCACCCGGCGGTCACCCTCGCCATTTCCAAGAAACCGGGAGAAAACGCGGTCGACGTCGCCGAAAAAGTCATCGCCCGCGTCGGCACCCTCCAGAACAGCGTATTGCCCGAGGGCGTCGAGGTCAGCGTCACCCGCAACTACGGCGCCACCGCCGACGACAAGGCGAAGAAGCTGATCCAGAAACTGATTTTCGCCACCGCGTCGGTGGTGCTGCTGGTGCTGTTCGCCATCGGCCGCCGCGAGGCGCTGATCGTCGGCGCGGCGGTGCTGCTGACCCTGGCGGCCACCCTGTTCGCTTCGTGGGCCTGGGGCTTCACCCTCAACCGGGTGTCGCTGTTCGCGCTGATTTTCTCGATCGGCATCCTGGTCGACGATGCCATCGTGGTGGTGGAAAACATCCACCGCCGCATGGGGCTGGACCACGACGGCCTCGAAGCCATCATTCCGCGCGCGGTCGACGAAGTCGGCGGCCCGACCATCCTCGCCACCTTCACCGTCATCGCCGCGCTGCTGCCGATGGCCTTCGTCAGCGGTTTGATGGGGCCGTACATGAGCCCGATCCCGATCAACGCCTCGATCGGCATGATCATTTCCCTGGCCATCGCCTTCGTCGTCACCCCATGGCTGGCGCTGAAGCTCATCAGGCAGGACGTCCACGCCGCGCACGGCGGCGAAAACCGGCTGCTCACCCTGTTTCGCACCCGCCTCTCCCCCTTCCTGCGCGGCAGCGACGGTCGCGGCGCGCGCCGCAAGCTGTGGCTGGGAATCGGCCTGGCCATTCTGGTTTCGGTCACGCTGCCGGCAGTCAAGCTGGTCATCCTGAAAATGCTGCCGTTCGACAACAAGTCGGAATTCCAGATCATCGTCGACATGCCGGTCGGCGCCCCGCTGGAAAAAACCGCGCAGGTGCTCTCCGAGATGGGCGCGGCGGTCGCCGCCGTTCCCGAGGTCACCGACTACCAGGCCTATGCCGGCACCGCCGCGCCGATCAACTTCAACGGCCTGGTGCGGCAGTATTACCTGCGTTCCGGCCCCGAGGTCGGCGACCTGCAAATCAACCTGGTCGACAAGCATGAGCGCGACCGCAAGAGCCACGACATCGCGCAGGCGATTCGCCCGCTCGTCGAGGCCATCGCGAAAAAGCACGGCGCCGACGTCAAGGTGGTCGAAGTGCCACCCGGCCCGCCGGTGATGTCACCGATCGTCGCCGAAATCTACGGCCCCGATTACGACGCGCAAATCCAGGTCGCCAAACAGGTGCGCAAGGTCTTCGAGCAGTCCGAGGGCATCGTGGCGATCGACGACACGGTGGAGGACGACGCCCAGCGCCTCGTCGTGCGCGTGCGGCAGAACAAGGCGGCGATGGCCGGCGTCGCGCAGAAGGACATCGTCGAAGTGATGAAAATGGGCCTGTCGGGCGAGAACGTCACCCCCATCCACGGCAGCGGCGCGAAATACGAGATTCCGGTGCGCATCACCCTGCCGCCGGAGCGCCAGAACCATATCGATGAACTGCTCAAGCTGAGCGTGCGCGGCGCCGGCGGCCAACGGGTGCCGCTGTCAGAACTGGTCGAAGTGGTTCCGAGCGAACGTGAGAAAACCATCTACCACAAGGACCTGCTGCCGGTGGTGTTCGTCGTCGGCGACATGGGCGGCAAGCTCGACTCGCCCCTATACGGCCTGTTCGGCATGCGCGGCGAACTGAAAGACCGGGCGCTGGAGGAAGGCGGCACGCTGCGGGAATATTTCATCCAGCAACCGGATGACCGCTACGCCGGATTCAGCCTCAAATGGGACGGCGAATGGCAGGTCACCTACGAAACCTTCCGCGACATGGGCATTGCCTATGCCGTCGGTCTGCTACTGATCTACATCCTGGTGGTGGCGCAGTTCAAAAGCTATCTGACGCCGCTCGTCATCATGGCTCCGATCCCGCTCACCGTCATCGGCGTGATGCCCGGCCACGCCCTGCTCGGCGTCCAGTTCACCGCCACCTCGATGATCGGGATGATCGCGCTGGCCGGCATCATCGTGCGCAACTCCATCCTGCTGGTCGACTTCATCAACGAGCAGGCCGCGGCCGGCATGGACTTCCAGGAAGCCGTCATCCAGGCCGGCGCCACCCGCGCCAAGCCGATCGTGCTGACCGGGCTTGCGGCCATGATGGGTGCCTTCTTCATCCTCGACGACCCGATTTTCAGCGGCCTCGCGGTATCCTTGATCTTTGGCATCTTCGTTTCCACCCTGCTGACCCTGGTGGTCATCCCGGTGCTCTATTACGCCGCCAATTTCCACAAGCACGCTTCATCACACTAACCTCATCATCACAGGAGTTTCACCATGACCGTTGAACGTCTCGTCCGCATCATTGCGGGTTCTTTCATCATGCTGTCGCTGGCGCTGACGCACTTTTCCGGCGCCGTCGACCTGACCCAGGCGTCGTGGCTGTGGTTCACCGCCTTTGTCGGATTCAACCTGTTCCAGTCCGGCATCACGCGCTTCTGCCCGATGGACATCATGCTGAAAAAAACCGGCGTCAAACAGGGCTGCGGCCTCTAAGCGGGAGTGTCCATGGATATGCAATTCCTGCAGGACAACTGGATGCTGGTGTCGCTGGCGGCGTTTTCCGGCGCCATGCTGGCCTGGTCATTCATCGGCAGCAAACTATCCGGCGTGGAGGAGGCCGACACGCTGAAAGCCACCCGCCTCTACAACGACGACGCGCTGGTGCTCGACGTGCGCGAGGACAAGGAATACGCAGCCGGCCACATCCCCAAGGCCAAACACATTCCGCTCGGGCAACTGGCCGGCCGCCTCCAGGAACTCGACAAGTTCAAGAGCAAGCCGGTCCTGGTCACCTGCCGCAGCGGTCACCGCTCGGCTCGCGCCTGCGGCATGCTGAAAAAAGCCGGTTTCGAAACCGTGTACAACCAGGCGGGCGGCATCATCGCGTGGGAACGCGCCAACCTGCCCGTCACCCAGAAATAAGGAGTCCGTAATGGCCAAAGTCGTGATGTACTGCACCGCCGTGTGCCCCTATTGCGTCGCCGCCGAGCGCCTGCTCAAAAGCCGCGGCGTCACCGAAATCGAAAAGATCCGCATCGACCTCGATCCGGCGAAGCAGGACGAAATGATCGCCCGGACCGGCCGCAGAACCGTGCCGCAGGTGTTCATCGGCGACACCCACGTCGGCGGTTTCGACGACACCTCGGCGCTGGATGCCGCCGGCAAACTGGTGCCGCTGCTCAACCACGCTTGAACCTGGCCCGGCGCGCTCTGTGTAGGAGGGGCGCCTCGCCCCGATGCCGTGATGATTGCAGCGCACGACAATCGGGGCGAGGCGCCCCTCCCACAGATGGGGGATTCAGCGGAAGTTGATCCAATTGGCTTGCCCGGCGCGCGCTTGTTTTTCCGGCGCGCGCCTCCATCTTGAAGCGGTCACCCACCGCTTCAAGGAACCTCGATGGAACTCGCCTGCCCCCACTGCCTCGCCGTCAACCGCATCCCGGATGACCGGCTGGGCGATGCGCCCAAGTGCGGAAAATGCGGCTCGCCGCTGCTTCCCGGAAAACCGATCGACCTCACCGCCGGCAGCTTCGACCGCTTCATCGCGAAAGCCGGCCTGCCGGTCCTGGTCGATTTCTGGGCCGGCTGGTGCGGCCCCTGCAAGATGATGGCGCCGGTGTTCCAGCAGGTGGCCGCCGAGATGGGCACGCGGGTGCGCTTCGCCAAGGTCGACACCGAAGCCCACCCGCAGGTGTCGATGCGTCACCACATCAAAGGCATCCCAAGCCTGATCCTGTTCAGGAACGGCCAGGAAGCGGCGCGCACTTCAGGCGCGATGGAGGCCCATGCGCTGAAACGCTGGCTGGCGTCGCAGGGAATTCATTGATCGACACGGGTATCGCGCCCGTTCCTCCTCCGCGCATGGCCGAGGGCTGGGGCGGGGAGCGAAGCGCGTGTAAAATGCAGCCATTCCCGGAGCGCGCGCTCCGGTTTTTCTTGTCCAGGGAGTCATCATGTCCGACCAGCAGCAATCCGTATTCAATATCGAAAAGCTTTACGTCAAGGATCTGTCGGTGGAAGTGCCCAATGCACCCGCCATTTTCCTGGAGCGCGAAGCACCGCAGATCGAAGTCAACATGACGACCGGAAGCAGCGCCCTGGGCGACGATATCTACAACTGCAGCATCACCGTCACCGTCACCGCCAAGATCGGCGACAAGTCCATGTTCCTGGTCGAATGCACCCAGAGCGGGATCTTCCGCATCCAGAACGTGCCGCAGGATCAGATTCCGATGGTGCTCGGCATCGGCTGCCCCAACATCGTCTTCCCGTACCTGCGCGAGACGATATCCGACGTGGTGACCCGCGCTGGCTTCCCGCCGCTACTGCTGAACCCGGTCAATTTCGAAGCGATGTTCATGCAGCAGCAGGCGCAGCAGGCTGCTCCCGGTCAAGCGCATTGATGCGATCGCATTGAAACTGCGACCACGCCACCCCGGCCTGCTGTTCGCGGCCGGCCTGCTGCTCGCACTGGCGCATCCCGCCAGTGCGCTGGAATACCGCAGCACCGGGCGCGCCGCCCTGCTTTACGACGCGCCCTCGACGGCAGCCGGCAAGGTCGCCATCGCCGGCAACGGCCTGCCGCTCGAAGTCGTCGTCGAGACCGACGCCTGGATCAAGGTGCGCGACCACAGCGGCCGACTGGCCTGGGTCGAGAAATCGGCCCTCGGAGGCGTTAGAAGCGTCATGGTCAAGAACGAAACCAGCGCCGTCCGGCAACAGCCGCGCGCCGAAGCCGGCATCGTGTTTCATGCCGCTCGCGGCGTTTTGCTGACCCCCACCGGCGAAGCCGACGCCTTCGGCTGGCTGCCGGTCAAGCATGCCGACGGTCTGGTCGGCTGGCTACCCGCCCACGAGGTATGGGGCAGATGAAGTCCGCCCCGGTGAAACTGTCGGTGCTCGGCGCCGGCGCCTGGGGCACCGCACTGGCGGCCAGCTGGGCGCCCCACCACGAGGTCACCCTGTGGGGGCGCAACGCCGCCGAACTCGACGCCATCCGCGAAGCGCGCGTCAACAGCCGCTACCTGCCCGACTGCCCGCTGCCCGAAGCCCTGCGCTTCAGCCCGGATCTCGACGCCGTCGTCGACGCGTCCGAACTCATCGTCATCGCCGTCCCCAGCAGCGGCCTGCGCCCGACGCTGGCGGCGCTCGCCCGGCGCGCCGAACTGCCCCCCCTGCTCTGGGTATGCAAGGGCTTCGAGCCCGGCAGCCGCAAACTTCCGCATCAGCTCATCGCCGAACTGCTGCCCGCCCACCGGCAGACCGGCGTGCTGTCCGGCCCCAGCTTCGCCCAGGAGGTTGCGCACGGCTACCCCACCGCGCTGACGCTTGCGTCGGACGACCACGCGCTGGCGCAGCACCTGGCCGAAACCCTGTCCAATCATCGCCTGCGCATTTACGCGCACAACGACGTCATCGGCGTCGAGCTCGGCGGCGCGCTGAAAAACGTCATGGCCATTGCCGCCGGCATCTGCGACGGCCTGCAGCTCGGCCACAACGCCCGCGCCGCGCTCATCACCCGGGGACTGGCCGAAATGACCCGCCTCGGGGTCAGGCTCGGCGGCCATTTCGAAACCTTCATGGGCCTGTCCGGCCTCGGCGACCTCATCCTCACCACCACCGGCGACCTCTCGCGCAACCGCCAGGTCGGCCTGCGCCTCGCGCGCGGCCAGGCGCTCGACGCCATCCTCGCCGAACTCGGCCACGTCGCCGAAGGCGTCACCACCGCGCCCGAAGTCGCCGCACTGGCCAGCGAAATGGGCGTCGACATGCCCATCGCCCGCACCGTCTGCCAGATGCTGTTCGAAGGCCTGCCCGCCGCGCAGGCGGTCGATGCCCTGCTGAACCGGGAAATCAAGGCTGAGTTCTGAGAACGCTTGACCGCGGCGGCTGACGCCCTCGATCCCGACGCCGCCGATGCGCAGGCAGTCGCCGCAGCGACACCCCGCGCCGGCTCGCCCCGGTGCAGGGCATCGCGGGGTGGGACACGGCAAACGGCTGTGCCGGCTATTACACCAATCTGGAGATTTTCAGGCCGGCGCGCATTTGACCGATCGAGCCGCCGATCATCACCTTTTCCAGGAAACGATGAGCAGCGGCCCGGTCACCTTCCGGATGGCCGTTCATTGCGCGCAGCCGGAGGGCATAAACGCGCAAAGCTATCCAGCGTGCTGATCGAGCGGGTTCATCGCGGCCAAGGCCGCTCCTACGCGTGGGTGCGGACCGGTAGGAGGGGGCTTGCCCCCGATGGAATTCATCGCGGCCAAGGCCGCTCCTACAATCCCTACGCCCCCCGCCGCCGCATCGCCCCCACCCCGAACAGCCCCATCAGCCCGGCCAGCAGCAGCAGCGCCCATTCGGACAGCGTCGGGATGGCTGCTGCCTCGGCCGGAACGCCAGGGCCGCCCTGGTCGACGATGGTGCCGTTGGCCGTCAGGTCGTCGTCGCCGAGGCCGCCGTCAGTGATGCTGAAGGTGGCGGTGTTGCCGCTGATGGTCGCGGGCAGCTGGTACCAGTGATAGCTTCCGTCGGTCGGGGTGGGGCCGTATTTCCAGTACACCGTACCCGCCGGCAGGGTTTGCGGGTAGGTGATGGTCAGGGTGATGGTCGATCCCGGCGTGCAGCCCCGCAGGGTGAAGTCGAACAGGCCGTGCGGGAACAGGAAACCGGCCGGAGCGGCAGCGGGCGGGCTGGCGGAATGGCCGCTGAGCGGGATGTACTGGCTGACGCTGTAGCCGCAGCCTGCGCCGCCGCCGGTGAAGCTGGCGGTGATGTCGCCAGTGGCGGCGGGGGCGGTGTAGCTGACGACCGGCGGCAGGGTGGTGACGTCGAAGGCGCCGCTGACGCCGCCGATGCTGAGGGTGGCGGTGGTCAGGACGCCGAAGCTTGCCGACGAGGTCTGCTGCACGGTGACACTGTCGGCGTTGATCACGGTGCCAGGCGCCGAGGTGTAGGCGCCGCCGTTGATGCTGTAGCTGCCGCCGACAATGCCGATGGGCGCGGCGGTGTTGAGGCCGGCGACGGTGATGGAGTTGGAGGTCGTCAGCGTATTCAGCGCCACCCCGGTCTGGGCGATGAAGCCGAAGGCGTCGGGGGTGGTGTCGGCCGCCAGGGTGGTGACGTCGAAGGCGCCGCTGAAGCCGCCGATGCTGAGGGTGGCGGTGGTCAGAGTGCCGAAGCTGGCCGAGGAGATCTGCCGCACGCTGACGGTGTCGCCGTTCCTGACGACGCCGGCCGCGGAGGTGTAGGCGCCGCCGTTGATGCTGTAGCTGCCGCCGGCAATGCCGATGGCGACATCGGCGGTGTTGAGGCCGGCGACGGAGATGGGGTTGGAGGTGGCCAGCGTACTGAGCGCCGCGTCGGTCTGGGCGGTGAAGCTGAAGGCGTCGGGGGTGGTGTCGGGTACCGCCCAGGCGATAAATTGTCCTGGTGAGAAGGGTGCCGATCCGACCGTCACCGTCGAGGTCGCGAGGGTTGCGGTATTGATCACAAAGACGGTGTTGCCAGCGGTAGTCGTCACATATGCGCGCGTGCCGGCGGGGTTCACTGCCACGCCGCCGGGGGCGTTTCCGACCGGCACCGTCGCGATCAAGGCGTAGGTGGCGGCATCGATCACCGAGACGTTCCAGCCGGCGTTATTCGAGACATACACGCGCGTGCCGGCGGGGTTGACCGACAAGGAGCTGGGACTGCCTGGGTTCAGCACCATCGCGATCATGGTGTGGGTTAGGGTATCGATCACCGAGACGGTATTGCCGAGGTAATTCGTCACATACGCGCGCGTGCCGGCGGGGTTGAATGCCAAGCCATGTGGACCGCTTCCGACCGGCACCGTCCTGATCACGGTGTTGGTTGCGGCATCGATCACCGAGACGGTGTTGTCGTTGAAATTCGACACATACACGCGCGTGCCGGCTGGATTGACCGCCAAGCTAAGGGGATTGTTTCCGACCGCCACCGTCGTAATCACGGTGTTGCTTGCGCCATCGATCACCGAGACGCTGTTGCCGCCGGCATTCGCGACATACGCGCGCGTGCCGGGGGAGTTGACCGCCACGCCCCGGGGGCCGTTTCCGACCGGCACCGTATCGATCACGGTGTTGGTTGTGCCATCGATCACCGAGACGCTGTTGCCGCCGGTATTCGATACGTACACGCGCGTGCCGGCGGAGTTGACGCCCACGCCATAGGGATTGATTCCGACCGGCACCGTCATGGTCACGGTGGCGGTAGCGTCATCAATCACCGAGACGCTGTTGCCGGTCCAATTGGCGATATAGGCAAACGGCGCCGCGAGTGCGAGGCCGGGCAGGAACAGCAGCAGCGAAAACAGCCGGACCAGTCCAGCGTGCAGGCGGGCGTGAAGACCGACGGGAGTCCTGGAGGACGGGCAAGGTTTGTCGTTGTGGCGTGGCATGGCGTGCTCTCTGTCTAGGGAGTGGAACGGGGTCTGGGGGAAATCATTTGGCGGCATAAAGTCGCTTCCGCAAATCAGCAAATCCAGCCAGGTTCCCGAAAAGAGGGCGCAATCCTGTCTGGCGATATGGCAGGCGATTCCTTGGCTAAGGTTCTAAATTAATTACTGATTACGTAGGCTGCGGGGCGCGCCCCTGTTTGCCTGGCGCTGCGTTATTTTTAATTAGGGCCGCTCCTTATCGAGCGGCCCCCGCATGGATCCCGGATCCACAAGATCTTTCGGGAGCACATGGCTCTTAACTCATAAGTGAATTCTATTCTTTAGACTTAATCTATTCAATACCCCTGGCATACCCCTGATATCCCTATTCGTTTTATAAGAAGACGCTGATTTATTCGGTCATCGCGAGGCCCGCGGGGACGTGGCGATCCAGAGTTCGTAGATTCCGCTGAAATTCTGGATTGCTTCCCACCACGGCCTTCGGCCTCGTGGCTAAAGGCAACAGCGCTCAATGACGAAAACGAATTATTCAGCGCCCCCCCTAAATCCGCATCCGCGCTTTGAAACAACCGGAAAACCTCGATCACGACTGGCGCCGGGCCGCCAACGACCGATCACCTCCATTCCTTACGCTCATCGCCGCTATCCGACTGATCGTCGCCACAAACGCCGGGTCCTCGCCCTGCAGCAAAGCCGGCAGGGCCGCGCGAAAATCCTCGCGCAGGCACCACTCATGCATATAGTCCGCCCACGACTGCCACAGCCGCGCCTGTTGGCGGCTCATGTCGTCTTCATACACCAGCACGTAGGCGCGTTCGAACAGGCTGACCAGGATGGCGAACAGGGCGCGTTTGCGCTCCAACTGGTCTTCGTTGAGTTCGCCTTTTACGGCTGGCGAGAGCAGGTGAAGGTCGGCGTTGTCGATGACCAGCCGCATGAAATCGGCGTATTCGTCGGACAGCCGAAGGAAGATTTCCTCTTCGTCGGTCTGCCGGTCGCGATGGCGGTCGTAGACGAACACGCCGATGGCAAGCGGCAAACCGACGATGGTGACGAGGTAGCTCAGTGCTTCCAGCCATTCGAGTCCGCTCATGTCTGCCCCCTCATTTACACGCCTCCCGCAAAACCGTTTTGACGCCAGGCCTCGAACACGACGACGCTGACGGCGTTGGACAGGTTCATGCTGCGCGAACCGGGCAGCATCGGCAAGCGCAGGCGATGATCCGCATCGAATTGCGCCAGCACTTCGGGCGGCAGGCCGCGCGATTCGGGACCGAACAGCAGCGCGTCGTCGGGCCTGAATTCCACTTCAGCACCCGGCCACGCCTCGGCAAAAGCGCGCATGTACTTGAGGTTACGCGGCGAAAACCCCTTCATGCTGTGATGAAACACCGATACGGAGGGGATGATTCTTGTCATGTCTGTTGCCTGAAAATATCCAGATAATCCCGGAACACGAACAGCCGGTTGCGGCGTTGCCCGGTTACTTCCGCCAGCACCCCGAACGTCACCATGTCGTCGATCAGCGCTGCCGCTGTGTTGGTGGAGGCACCGGTAATCTCCATCGCCCCCTTCACATCGATGACCGGCCTTGCATAAAGCTGCCGCATCAACGCCTGCGCATTGTCCTGGCGGCGCGCGCTGAAGCGAGGCAGCACCTCCCGCTCGATGCGCTGCTTCAAATCCAGCACGGCGCGGAACACCGAAGCCGACGCGCGCGCGGTTTCCTCCACGCCAAACATAAAAAACACCAGCCATTCGCGCAGATGGTTGCCCTGCCGCACCGCCATCAGGTGATCGATATAAGCGGTCTTGTTGCGTTCGAAATAGTCCGACAGATACAGCGCCGGCTTGTGCAGCAAGCCCTCGGACGCCAGATAGAGCGAAATCATCAGCCGCCCCAGACGCCCGTTGCCATCCAGAAACGGGTGAATCGTCTCGAACTGATAATGGGCGATGGCGATGCGAACCAGCGGATGCACGAACATGTCGTCCGCGTGAAGGAATCGCTCCAGGTCACTCATCAATTCGGGCACATGCTCGTGATGCGGCGGCACGAACACCGCGTTCTTCAGGCTCACGCCGATCCAGTTCTGGCTGACGCGAAACTCGCCCGGCTGCTTGCGCTCGCCGCGCACGCCCGCCATCAGCACCGCGTGGGCCTCGCGCAGCAGCCGCGACGACAAGGGCAGCGTCGCAAGCGAGTCAATCGCCGTGTTGATCGCGCGAATGTAGTTTTGCACCTCCGCCCAGTCGTCGCGCTGCTCCGGATTCAAGTCGTCGGCGTCCTTGAAGGCGTCCTCGATATTGGTTTGCGTCCCCTCGATCCGGCTGGACTGGGTGGCTTCCTTCGCCACGTGCATGCGAATGAAAAAATCGATATCGGGAATCAGTTGGCTGAAGGCATTCAGCTCCCCCAGGGCGCGGTCGGCGCGCCCCAGCAAATCGCTCAATTCCGGATCGGCGATCAGCCATTCATGGCAGATCGGATCAGGCAGAAAGGCCTGGTATTCATAGCGGCTCTCGTAGTGGCCCGCCCGAAAATCAGCAATATTCATATATCAGAAACACCCAGGCTTTCTGCAACAACCAAAATCTTACGTCAGATCGCGCGCCCCAGCACAAGCGTTATGTCAGAAATGTTGGGGGTTTTGACATTAATGGCAGCCTAATGTGAGAAACAGCCCCTCGCGATCAAAAACCCGATCAAGACTTTCCGCGACCTGCAAATCCAGCTCCATCGCGCCCGGCGGTCGGCGTTGTCGATGACCAGCCGCATGAAATGGCGAACGGCAGACCGACGATGGTGACGAGGTAGCTGGCCGCTTCCAGCCATTCGAGTCCGCTCATGCCTGCCCCCTCATTCAAGCGCCTCCCGCAAAATCGTTTTGCCGCCAGGCCTCGAAGACGACAACGCTGACGGCGTTGGACAGGTTCATGCTGCGCGAACCGGGCAGCATCGGCAAGCGCAGACGATGATCCGCATCGAATTGCGCCAGCACTTCGGGCGGCAGCCCGCGCGATTCGGGGCCGAACAGCAGCGCGTCGTTGGCCTGGAATTCCACGCTGGCGTAGTTGCGGCTGCCCTTGGTGGTGAGCGCGAACCAGCGCCGGCCGGGCAGCGCCGCCTGTACCGATTCCCAGTCCTGGTGCACGGTGACGCAGGCCATGTCGTGATAATCCAGCCCGGCGCGCGCCACCTGCTTGTCGGACAGGTCGAAGCCCAGCGGCTCGACCAGATGCAGGCGACAGCCGGTGTTGGCCGCCAGGCGGATGAGGTTGCCGGTGTTGGGCGGGATTTCGGGCTGATATAAAACGATGTCAAACATCCGGCTTGGCCTAAAATAAAAACATTCTTGGAGTCCCCCTATTCTATGGTCCCTTACCTCACCACCGCACTCACCGGCCCGCTGCTGGAGCTGGAAAAGCGCCTGCTCGACGCCCAGCCGACGATCGAGCACTGGTTCCGCCAGCAATGGAAGGAGCAGGCGGCGCCGTTCTACACTTCGGTGGACATCCGCAACGCGGGCTTCAAGCTGGCGCCGGTCGACACCAACCTGTTTCCGGGCGGCTTCAACAACCTCAACCCGGCTTTCATGTCGCTGTCGATCCACGCGGCGATGGGCGCGGTGGAAAAGATCTGCCCCGACGCCCAGCGGCTGCTGCTGATCCCCGAGAACCACACCCGCAACACGTTCTATCTACAGAACGTCGCGGTGCTGGCGCACATCCTGCGCCAGACCGGGCTGGTCGTGCGCATCGGCACGCTGATTCCCGAGATCACCCAGCCGACCACGCTGGAGCTTCCGGCCGGCGGGCGCCTGACGCTGGAGCCGCTGCTGCGCAACGGCGACCGCATCGGGCTGGAAGGGTTCGATCCCTGCGCGGTGCTGCTCAACAACGACCTGTCGGCCGGCGTGCCGGATATCCTGAAAGGCATCGAGCAGACCATCATGCCACCGCTGCACGCGGGCTGGGCGACGCGCCGCAAGTCGCGCCATTTTGCCGCATACCAGAATGTCGCCGTCGAATTCGCGCGCCTGGTGGGAATCGATCCTTGGCTGATCGACCCCTACTTCAACCAGTGCGGCAAGATCGATTTTCAGGCCCGCCAGGGCGAGCAATGCCTGGCCGAGAAGGTCGATGACATGCTGAAAAAAATCCGCGTCAAGTACGACGAATATGGCATCGACCAGCCGCCCTTCGTCATCGTCAAGGCCGACGCCGGCACCTACGGCATGGGCATCATGACGGTGAAATCGCCGGACGACGTGCGCGAGCTCAACCGCAAGCAGCGCAACAAGATGGCGGTCGGCAAGGAAGGCATGGAAGTCAGCGAGGTGCTGATCCAGGAAGGCGTCTATACCTTCGAGAGCATCAACGCGGCGGTGGCCGAACCGGTGGTCTACATGATCGACCATTTCGTCGTCGGCGGCTTTTACCGCGTGCATACCGGGCGCGGATCGGACGAGAACCTCAACAGCCCCGGCATGCACTTCGTGCCGCTGGCGTTCGACGAAACCTGCCTGACCCCCGACCGCGGCGCCAACCCCGACGCCGCGCCCAACCGCTTCTACGCCTACGGCGTGATCGCGCGGCTGGCGATGCTGGCCGCCAGCATCGAGCTTGACGACGCGCTGAACGAGGCCGCATGAGACTGTTGTTTGTTGCCGATCCGCTGGCGAGCCTCAAGCCTTACAAGGACAGCTCGGTGGCGATGATGCGCGCGGCGACGGCGCGCGGCCATGCCGTGTTCGCCGCCGAGGCGCGCCAGTTGCAGGTTGTGGGGGGCATCGCCCAGGCAGCGTGTTCCGCGCTCGACGTGCGCACCGACGACGACTGGTTTCGCGTCACCGAAACCGTCGCCTGCGCGCTGAAGGATTTCGACGCCGTGCTGATGCGCACCGATCCGCCGGTCGACACCGACTACCTGCTCGCCACCCAGTTGCTCGGCATCGCCGAAGCCAACGGCGCGCGCGTGCTGAACCGCCCGGCCTGCCTGCGCGACTTCAACGAGAAGCTGGCGATCCTGAATTTTCCGCAGTTCGTCGCGCCCACCCTGGTTTCCGCCGATGCGGCGGACATTGGCCATTTCCTCGCCGAGCACGCCGACATCATCGTCAAGCCGCTCACCGAAATGGGCGGCAGCGGCATTTTCCGCCTGACGACAGCCGACCCCAACCGCAACGCCATCCTGGAAACGCTGACCCGGCGCGGCCGCCGCGCCATCATGGCGCAGCGCTATCTTGCGGCCATCAGCGAGGGCGACAAGCGCATTCTGCTGATCGACGGGGAAGTGGTTCCGTGGGCGCTTGCGCGCATTCCCCTGCCGGGCGAGACGCGCGGCAACCTCGCGGCCGGCGGCACCGCCCGCGCGCAGCCGCTGTCGGCGCGCGACCTCGAAATCGCCGAGACCATCGCGCCGTGGGCGCGGGATCACGGCATCTTCCTCGCCGGGCTCGACGTCATCGGCGACTGCCTCACCGAAATCAACGTCACCAGCCCCACCGGTTTTCAGGAAATCACGGCGCAAACCGGCCACGACGTGGCGGCGCAGTTCATCGCCGCAATCGAGCGCGCCTGTTCGGCCACGGTTCGCACATGAGGCCGGAGCGTTGCGGCCTGTGGCTTCTGCTGCTGTGGATGCTGGCCGCCTGCAGCCAGCCGCCGTTGCACCAGCAACAGTCCTATGTTTTCGGCACCCTGGTCGAAGTCAGCATCTACGGCGCAGCGGAGCCGCAGGCCCGGCAGGCGACCGCCGCGGTGCTGGCGCGGTTCGATGAGCTGCACCGCACGCTCCACGCCTGGAAGCCGAGCGAGCTGTCGCGGCTCAACACGGCGCTGGCGCGGGGCGAGCGCGCGGCCGTCACGCCCGAACTTGCGGCGATGCTGCGCGACGCGCAGGCGCTTTCGATCCAGTCCGGCCATCTGTTCGACCCGGCCATCGGCGGGCTGATCGCGCTGTGGGGGTTTCAATCCGATGCGCCGCAAACACGGGTGCCGGACGCAGCTTCGATTGCCGACTGGGTGAACAAGCGGCCGCGCATGGCCGATCTCGACATCGCAAACGATTCCGTGTCGAGCAGCAACCCCGCGGTGAAACTGGATCTCGGCGGCTACGCCAAGGGACGCGCGCTGGACGATGCGGTCGCGATCCTGAAATCCCATGGCATCGAAAATGCGCTGGTGAACATCGGCGGCAATGTGATTGCCCTGGGCGCGCACGGCGACCGTCCCTGGCGCATCGGCATCCAGCATCCGCGCCAGCCGGGCACGCTGGCCGCGCTGGAATTGCGGGACGGCGAGGCGGTCGGCACCTCGGGCGACTATCAGCGCTATTTCGAGGTGGATGGGCGCCGCTACAGCCATTTGATCGACCCACGCACCGGCTTTCCCGCAACCGGCATGCAGTCGTTGACGGTGCTGGTGGCGGGCAAGCAGGCGGGTACGCGCTCGGATGCGCTGTCGAAACCGCTGTTCATCGACGGCGCGGAACGGCTGAACGACAACGCCTCCCGTCTGGGCGTTGCGAACTATCTGGCGGTGGATTCCGCCGGCCGGATGCACGTATCCCCCGCAATGAAGGCCCGGCTTCGTTAATCGCTTTGGGCATCACCTTCGCTCCCTCCCCATCTGGGGGAGGGTTGGGGATAACCAGCGACTTGCCCGCTTGCGAGCTTAGTCGAATGGCTAGAGGTTCCATCAGAGGGCGAGCGAAGCGATCGCTTTGGGCATCACCTTCGCTCCCTCCCCATCTGGGGGGAGGGTTGGGGAGAGGGAAACGCGCAGCATATGCGCGTTAGAATGTCGCTTTTGGTCTGACACTCGTTCAATGATCGGCATCCTCATCGTCGCCCACGGCTCGCTCGCCGACAGCCTGGTCGAATGCGCAACCCATGTGCTGGGACAGCGTCCGCGCGGTCTCGCCACGCTCGATTTCATCGGCCATGCCGACCCCGACGAACGACAGAAGGCCTTGCAGTCACGGCTGGCCGAGCTCGACGAGGGCGACGGCATCTTGGTGCTGACCGATGTCTATGGCGCCACCCCCAGCAACACGCTGTGCCGGCTGCTCGAACCCGCGCACATCGAAGGCGTTTCCGGCGTCAACCTGCCGATGCTGCTGAAGGCGCTGAACTACCGCGAGACTTTGCCGCTGCCGCAACTCATACAGCGCATCGTCGAAGGCGGGCGCAACAGCATCAACCATATTTCCGAGACCATGTGCCATGCAGCAACGGGACGTTGAAATCGTCAACAAGCTGGGACTGCACGCGCGTCCGTCGGCCAGGCTGACCAAGCTGGCATCCGGCTTCAAGAGCCAGGTGTTCATGTCGCGCAACGGCCGCCGCGTCAATGCCAAGAGCATCATGGGCGTGATGATGCTGGCCGCATCCAAAGGCAGCTCCATCACCCTGGAAACGGATGGGGAAGATGAAGTGGAAGCGATGGATGCGCTGGCGGAACTGATCGCCAGCGGCTTCGGGGAAGAACTCGAATGAGCTTCTCCATGCACGGCATCGGCGTTTCCGGCGGCATCGCCATCGGCTACGCGCACCTCGCCTCCCACTCGCGGGTCGAAGTGCCGCAGTACGTGCTCGACCGCAAGTACATCAAGGAGGAGCTGGCGCGTTTTGACGAAGCCATCCTGACCACCCGCACCGACCTCGAAACCCTGCGCAGGCATATCCCGCCCGGCGCGCCGGCCGAACTGTCGGCGTTTCTCGACATGCACCTGATGTTCCTCGGCGATTCCATGATCGCCGAGGAACCCAAGCGGCTGATCCTCGAAACCCAGTGCAACGCCGAGTGGGCGCTGGCGCAGCAGATGGAAGCGCTGGTGGCGCGCTTCGAGGAAATCGAGGACGCCTATCTGCGCAGCCGGCAGGAGGATGTGGTGCAGGTGGTGCAGCGGGTGCTGAAGGCGCTGACCGGCCATCCCAGCCATCTGCCCCTGGATGTCGACTTCGACGTCGACCGCATCCTGGTCGCGCACGAGTTGTCGCCAGCGGACATGATCGTGTTCAAGAATGTGCGTTTTGCCGCGTTCATCACCGACCTCGGCGGCTCCACCTCGCACACTGCGATCCTGGCGCGCAGCATGGCGATGCCGTCGGTGATGGCGCTGCACAACGCGCGCGGCCTGATCCGCGACCATGACCTGCTGATCGTCGACGGGCGAGACGGCGTGGTGATCATCAACCCGGACGAATCGGTCCTGGCCGAATACCGGCTGCGGCAAAACCAGTGGCGGATCGATACCGACAAGCTGAAGCGGCTGAAAACCAGCAAGTCGTCCACGCTTGACGGCACCCCGATCGAACTGATGGCGAACATCGAGTTGCTGGGCGACGTCGATGCCGTGAAGGCCGCGGGGGCGCATGGCATCGGCCTGTTCCGCAGCGAGTTCCTGTTCCTCAACCGCAGCGACCTGCCAACCGAGGACGAGCAATACGAATCCTACAAGGCGGTGGCCGAGGCGCTGGACGGCAAGCCGGTCACCATCCGCACGCTCGACCTGGGCGCCGACAAGCAGGCGCCCTGGGGCCATACCGTGGCCGACAACCCGGCGCTGGGCCTGCGCGCGATTCGCCTGTGCCTGGCCGAACCGGGATTGTTTCAAACCCAGCTGCGCGCGATTCTGCGCGCCTCGAAACATGGCCACGTGCGCATCCTCATTCCCATGCTGGCAAGCTTCATGGAGCTGCGGCAGACGTTGCAGCGCATCGAGGAAGCCAAGGCCTCGCTAAGGAAGGATGGGCTGAAGTTCGATGATGGCATCAAGATCGGCGGCATGATCGAAGTGCCGGCAGCCGCCCTGTCCGCCGGGGTGTTTGCCGAGCAACTGGACTTCCTGTCGATCGGCACCAACGACCTGATCCAGTACACGCTGGCAATCGACCGCGCCGACGACAGCGTGTCCCACCTCTACGACCCACTGCATCCGGCGGTGCTAGGTCTCGTCCAGCAGACTCTCCGCGCCGGCGCCAAGGCAGGCAAATCGGTATCGGTGTGCGGTGAAATGGCGGGGGATCCGCTGTTGACCCGGCTGCTGCTCGGCCTGGGGCTGCGGACTTTCTCCATGCATCCGGCCAGCCTGCTTCAGGTCAAGCAGCAGGTGCTGAAATCGCATCTGGAAGAGTTGACGCCGATGACGCAGCGCCTGCTGAAGAACACCGATCCGGACAAGACGCCGGTACTGCTGAATCGCCTGAACAGTTGAGCGGGGTCAGCCGGCAAACGTTTCGGCAATGCGCATCAGTTCCGTCTTGTCGTTGCGCAGTTCACTGATCTGCCCCTTGATCTGGGCCATGCGGCCCTTCAACGTGCCCATGTTCTCCAGAATATGCTGCAGGCTCGCCAGCCGCGTGTCGAGATACTGTTTGTGCTCGCGAATGCGTGCCATGATGGGGTCGAGTGCGATGCGCAGCCAACGCTCGGCTTCCGCCCGCGCCAGGTTGAAAGCCTTGCGCGCCTCGTCCGCCAGCCCGGCATAAAAACGCCGGATCATGAAACGCTTTTCAAGCATCAGGTTGGCGGGGTCCCTGCAGAAAGCCTCGGTCTCGCGGATCAGGGCTTCGAGCCGATTGCGATACGCGCCCAGATCAAGCCGCGGCACCTGCGTTTTCGGCAAATGATGATGATGGTAAAAGTGGATGTAGGCCTGGTCCAGCGTATCCACCATGTTGTCGGCCAGCTGGGTCGCGTAGTGGAGGCGCGAACCCATCTGCTCGCTCAATTGGCGGATGCCTCCAGTCAGACCACGAGTGGTCATGCTTGCTTCCATGGCCGCGCGCCCAGCCTCGCAGATAGTATGCAGCGATTCCTCCGACAATTGCGACATC
Organism: Pseudomonadota bacterium; assembly: GCA_030836725.1. GTDB lineage: Bacteria > Pseudomonadota > Gammaproteobacteria > Burkholderiales > Thiobacillaceae > Thiobacillus. Next base: position 27,403 of record JAUPLV010000003.1, read on the forward strand.
AGATGTTCACCCTGCTTTTTCAGCATTTTCCTGATTACGCGAAACTGCGCGGCAGTGACATCGTAGCTTTCCTTCTCCTTCTGCAAGGCGGCGCGCGCTTCCTCGATCAATCCGCGGTTCTTGCCTGAAAGCTGGCTGAGCTGAATCAGTTCGTCGCTGCTGCGCTTCAGCCGGGTGGCAATACCCACCCGGCTCTCGTCGATCATCGATCCGACTTCGCCGCTGACCGAGTGATAGAGCATGTCGCGCCGCGCCGGAATCACCTGGTGCGCCAGCAAGTATTCCAGCGACTCGATGCCCGAGCGCACGCGCAAGGCCGAGTCGCCGCGGATGGAAGCGGTCAGGGCTTTTTGCGCCGACACCGTAAACACCCGGCTGCGCGGCAGTTTCAGCACCCGCGCGGTTTCCTCGACCTGCCTCTCGATGATGGCCTGCACTTCGGAATCGCTCTTGAGTTCATCCCACAGCATGTCGATCTTGTTCAGCACCGCCACGTGGTAATTGGAATGGCGGTTCACATGCTTGTGCCAGATTTCCAGGTCGGAGCGCGTCACGCCGGTATCGGTCGCCAGCAGGAACATCACGGCATGGGCGTTGGGAATCACCGACAGGGTCAGTTCGGGCTCGGTCCCCAGCGCGTTGAGTCCGGGAGTATCGAGGATGGTCAGTCCGGCCTGTAGAAGCGGGTGCGGGAAATTGACCATGGCATACCGCCAGGCCGGCACCTCCACAGTGCCATCGGCGCGCAACTGGTGGCGCTCGCTGGGATCCTCGTTGTCCCACAGCCCGATCTCGATGGCCTCTACCGCCGGCATCAGCTTGGTTTCAGTGAGTTTTTGCAGGCTCTCCTGCAACTGGCGAGGATCTCCCGGATCAAGCGACAGCCGGGACCACTCGATCGGCATGTGCTTCAGCCGCGCCAGCGATTCCTCGCGGCGGCGCGTCTCGATCGGCAACAGGGACAGGCTGGGGGCTTCATCGGAATTGGCGAACAGTTCGGTCGGACACATGGTCGTGCGTCCGGCATCCGAGGGCAACAGGCGCTGGCCGTGGTCGGAAAAAAACAGGGCATTGATGAGCTCGGTCTTGCCGCGCGAGAACTCGGCGACAAAAGCCACCACCAGCTTGTCCTGGCGCAGGGCGGACGCGGTATCGGCCAGCCGCAGGGCGCGTTCGGCATCGATGCCGTGCTGACGGTCGAGCCAGTCGGCATAGTCGTCAATCACGGTCGCAAGCCGCATGCGCCGCTCGCTGAGGTCGGTAACTTCCTGTTCCAGGTGGATGCTCATAATTTTAGCTAACCGTTGTTTTCGATATTATTCCATGGTGTGTCGGCGCCATACACCGCCACGGTTTTCTGCCGCGATGTTTCGCCGCGCACCAGACGGACCGCCGACTTTGGAACCCCCAATCGCGCAGCCAGCCAGGCGAGCAGATGCGCATTCGCCTTGTTATCGACGGGCGGCGCGGCAATCTTTAATTTCAGCCGGCCGCCATGCTCGCCCACGGCGCCGGTGACCTTGGCGCCCGGCTGCACATGCAATTCAAGCAGCCATTCGGCGCCGTCGCGTCGCGCCCAGAGCGGAGGGTCAGAGGGCTCCACGCAGCGCGCGCTCGAGCGCCAGAACCGGCACCATCAGCACCAGTTGGCACAGGATGAACAGCACCAGCGGCGTCAGGTCGACATTGGACACCATCGGGACGATGCGCCGCAACGGCCGCAGGAACGGCTCGGACAATTCGTATACCACCGGCATCAAGGGCGTGTTGGTGTTGACCCACGTCAGCACCGCGCGCACCAGGGTAAGGCCGATGATCAGGTAGACCGTCAGCTTCAGCAACTCCACGCCGGCAAGCCCCGCCATCACCGGCCATACTCCGGAACCGGCCAGAGCGAACGGAAATCCGCCCAGCCAGTACACCGCGGCGACGACGGCGAATTCGACCGCAAACGCTACCACCAGGCAGGCCCAATCGAGGCCGAACAGGCCCGGCACCACCCTCCGTACCGGCTTCACCGCGAAATCGGTGATGGATACGACAAATTGCGCGAAGGAATTGCGGAACGGAACCCGGAACAGCTGCATCATGAAGCGTAGCAGCACCGCGATCACGAACAGGTGGCCGAGTGTCTGGACGAGGAATTTCAGTGCGGCTTCGATCATTACGCCAGGCGCCCCAGTTCGTCACCCAGTTCGGCGCTGCGGCGACAGGCCGCCTCGACCGCCTGGCCAATGGCGGGTTTGACCGCCGCCGCCTCCAGCGCGAAGATGCCGCGCTCGGTCGTGCCGCCCCTGGAGGTCACGCGCTGACGCAGCATGGCGGGCTCCTCGCCCGATTCCAGCGCCAGCTTGGCCGCGCCGAAGAAGGTCTGCAGCGCCAACTGGCGCGCGATTTCCGGAGACAGGCCCTGCGTTACCGCCGCGGTTTCCAGCGATTCAAGGAAATAAAAAACATAGGCAGGGCCGCTGCCCGACACCGCGGTCACCGCATCCAGCTGCGGCTCGTCCGCCACCCACACCACGCCGCCGACGGCGCGCAGCACCGCCTCGGCCTGCGACCGCGCTTCCTGGCCGACCTCGGGCGAGGAGAACAGCCCGGAAATCCCGGCCTGAACCAGCGCCGGGGTGTTGGGCATGGCACGCACGATCCGGGTGTGCCCTCCCAGCCAGCGGGCAAGATCGGCCACCCGAACGCCGGCGGCGATCGACAGCACCAGATGGCTGTCGAGCCGCGACGCAAGCATGGCCGCCACGTCGGGCAGGCTTTGCGGCTTCACCGCCAGCACGATCAGGGCGTGCAGACGCGCCTGGGATAAATCCGTATGCGTCACCACGCCGAAGCGCGCAGCCAGATTCGCCCGCGCATCGGGATTGATTTCGACCACCTCGATATCGGTGGGCTGGGCGCCGCTGGAAATCAGGCCGCCGATGATGGCCGCGGCCATGTTGCCGCCGCCGATGAAACTCACTTTATGCATGTTTTGTCCTCTCGCCAAACAGTGCCGTGCCAATCCGCACGATGGTCGCGCCTTCCAGGATCGCAGCTTCCAGATCGGCCGACATGCCCATCGACAGCGTATCGAGCGCAAAGCCACGTGCGATCAGCGCATCGTACGCCTTTCGCACCGGCCGAAACGCCGCACGTTGCGCCGCCGCATCCCGCACCGGCGCCGGAATCGCCATCAATCCACGCAATCGGATATTGGGCAGCTTCGCCACCGCCTCGGCCAGCGCCGGCAATTCGGCCGGTACGACGCCGCCCTTGCTTGCCTCGCCGCTGACATTCACCTCGATGCACACCTGCAGCGGCGGCATCCCAATGGGACGCTGCGCCGACAGCCGTTCGGCAACCTTGAGGCGGTCGACGCTGTGAACCCAGCTGAAATTCTCGGCGATCGCCCGGGTCTTGTTGCTCTGGATCGGCCCGATGAAATGCCATTCCAGCGGCAGATCGCGCAAGGCCGACTGCTTTTCCAGCGCTTCCTGCAGGTAATTTTCGCCGAATGCGCGCTGGCCGGCATCCGCCAGCGCCCGCACGGCGGCTTCGCCGAAAGTCTTGCTCGCCGCCAGCAGGCTCACTTCCGCGCCGCCCCGCCCGGCCCCGGCGGCGGCACGCGCGATCCGCGCCCGTACGGCGCGCAAACGCTCACTGGATTCGGGATCCGGGCTTGTCATGCCGGACTCAAGTTCGCGTGTTTTGGGGCCGTTATCCATACGGTTTATTATCTGTCAAAACCCATCCTTTACTGAACGAGGCACGTGTGGATATTTCCGAACTACTGGCTTTTGCCGTCAAAAACAAAGCTTCCGACCTGCACCTATCCTCCAGCCTGCCTCCGATGATCCGCGTCAGCGGCGATGTTCGCCGCATCAACCTGCCGCCGCTTGACCACAAGGAAGTGCATCGCATGGTGTACGACATCATGAACGACGGTCAGCGCAAGGTATACGAAGAAACGCTGGACATCGACTTCTCGTTCGAAATTCCCTCGCTGGCGCGCTTTCGCGTCAACGCTTTCAATCAGCAGAATGGCGCCAGCGCGGTGTTCCGGACGATTCCGTCGAAGGTGCTGACGCTTGAGGAACTGAACTGCCCTCCCATCTTCAAGGAAATCTCCAATCAGCCGCGCGGCATCGTCCTCGTCACCGGACCAACCGGTTCGGGCAAGTCGACCACGCTGGCGGCGATGATCGACTACATCAACGAAAACGAGTTTGGCCATATTCTCACGGTCGAGGATCCGATCGAATTCGTTCACAAGAGCAAGAAATGCCTGATCAACCAGCGCGAGGTCGGC
>JAUPLV010000054.1 GCA_030836725.1 Pseudomonadota bacterium
CGTGGCGGCGTCGGCGTCCGTGGTGCGGGCGTCGGCTTGACCGGCGTCGGTGGAGCGGGGGGAAGCGGGCGCGGCGCGGGCGGCGGCAGCAGCGAGGCCTCGATGACCTGGAACGATTGCGTCGGGGCGTCGTCGTCCCGCAGACGGTCGAGGCCGAGCCAGGCTCCGGCATGGGCCAGCGTCACCAGCAGGGCGATGGCAAGCCAGGTGCGGGCGGGTTGCGCTTTCCAGTCCAGTTTTCAAACCTCTGCCCGTATTCCGCGGGCGGTTGGCGGTCGCGCCGGCCTTGCGGCGCGTGCGGCGGGTTGATCGGGCGAGCCCGGAAATCCGCGCGGGCGGGCCCGGCGGCAATCTGCTGGAATGGTAAAAGAATTCGGTTTTGCCGGTCCGCGACAAATTGACGCAGGCGCCGTACAAAACAAAACTGCCCGGCGCCTTGCGGGCCGGGCAGTTTCGCGCTTGCGCCGCGGTCGCGTCAGAACGTGTAGGTGAGCGCGGTGTAGATCGAACGCCCCATGCCGGGAACGGGAACGCCCCAGGGAATATCGGTTCCGGACATGGTCTTGCCCTCGCCGAAGTAGGCGCCGCCGAGCGGATGGTTGTAGAGCCTGTCGAGGAGGTTTTCGACGCCGAGGTCGAGGCGCGCCTGCTTCCACGCGTAGCTGCCGCGCAGGTTGAGCAGGCCGTAGCCGTCGGTTTCCATTTCGTTGCGTTCGGCGGAAACGTCGGACTTGGCCGCGACCAGCAGCCACTCGGCCGTGCCGGTCCAGCCGCCCAGCTTTTGCACCACCGCCAGCTTGGCGTTCAGCGGCATCATGTTGTACAGGTTGTCGCCGGTGGCGTCGTTTTCACCGCGAACGTAGCTCAGCATGCCGGTTGCCGTGAAGCTGCCGTACGGGGTCTTTTCAGCCAGCGGAAAATGGCCGGAAACGTCCAGGCCGTAAATGTTCGCGGACTGGTTGACGAAGCGGAGATACACAAACGCATCGGTGACCGTCAGGTTCGCATCCCTGCAGGCGTTGCCGTCCGGGTCCGAGTCGCAACGCGCGGCATCGATATAGTCGTCGACATGGGTGTAGTAAGGCGCGACCTTCAGGCCCCATTTCTCCTGCCGGGCGTCGTGCCAGTCGAAAGCCGCGCTGAGGGTATGCGCGATTTCGGGTTCGAGGTCGAGATTGCCGACATAACCGTTGCCGTCACCGGCCCAGTTGATCATGCGCATCGACATGCCATGGGTGGACCAGGTGTAGCGCTCGTACAGATTGGGCGAGCGGGTCTTGCGCGCATAACCGAACTCGATGGTGCGCATGTCGTCCGGCGCGAAACGCGCCAGCGCGGTCAGGTCGACGTTGTCGTCGGTTTTATTGCGGTCGGCGGCATTGAAGGCGGCGGCCTCGGCGGGGCTGTAGGTTGGGTTGTAGCCCTGGACGTTGCCGGCGTTCATCTCCACTCTTTCATAGCGCAGGCCGAGCTGTGTCAGCCATTGCGGATTCCACTGCGCTTCCCATTCGCCGAACGCCGCCAGGCGGTCGCGCTCGCCATCGTTGATGTTCCAGAAAACGTTCGGCCACATTCCCTTGCCGGACGGGTCCCACCAGTCGTCCAGGCGGTAGCGCTGCGTCTCGGAGCCGACGCGGAGCAGGTCGCGCTCCGACAGGGGGATGTCGGCCTTGAGCACCAGCCCGCTGTTGCGGCCTTCGGTGTCCATCGGCATGCCCGCCGCGCAACCGGCGGTGCCGCCGGAAGGCGTGCAGGCCGTTCCGTCGGGAATCGTCGTTCCATTACCGTACCAGTACAGCTTGTCATCGAAGAACTGCATGTAGTGGCGCGTATGCTCGTTGTAGGCGCGGGCTTCCAGCTTGCCCCAGTCGTATTGACCCTCGTAGCGCAGGTTGACCTGCTCGCTGTCGTTGCCGGTCATGTCCATGCGCTGGTTCGGCCACCCCTGGTAGGGGATGTCCTGCAGGCCCAGCTTCAGTTCGAGCAGGTGGTTTTCGTGGCGCGCGGCCAGGGCGATCGACTGGTTGGTCGATTTGTACATGCTTGAGCCGACTTCGTCGGCATCGACGATGTGGCCGTCATCCTTGTCGATATAGACCGACTTGAAGTCGTCGCCGGCGTGGTAATTGTCGGCCTTGGCGGTCGAACCGGTGTAGGTCAGGCTCACCTTCTCGCTGGCGATCGTCGCCGACAGGTTGCCGCCGAGGGCGTCGCCGTTGCTGCGGTAGAACGCCCCCACTTCGCCCTTGACCAGGGTGCCCTCCCCAGGTTCGGCGAATTCCGGCGCCGCCGAGTCCACATGGATCGCGCCACCGATGCTGTCGCCGCCGACGCTCACCGGCACGATGCCGGCGAACACCTTGATGTCGCCGACGCTGGACGGGTCGATGTAGGAGAGCGCGGGGTTCATGTGGTTGCCGCAGGCGGAGATCAGGTCCATGCCGTCGACCTTGATGCGCAGGCGGTCGTCGCCCAGGCCGTCGAGGACTGGCAGGCTGGAAACGCCGCCGCCGGTGTAGACGCTCATGCCGGGCACGTCGCGCAGCAGGCTGGCGGTGTCGCTGGTGGCGGCGCGTCCGGCGGCGATGCCGGCGGTATCGAGCACGGTGCTGGGCGCGGGCGCGGCGGTCTCGCCGCGGGCGGCGCTGACGGTGACTTCCGGCAGCGTCGCGGTTTCGGCGGCAAGCGCATGGGCGCAGACCATGGATGCCACGGGCAGGGTCAGGGCCACGGCGAGGGCGAGGGGTTTTCTGGTGAACGACATTTTGATGCTCCCGGGACGGTCAAAAATTATTCTTCGCATGATGCGATGCCAGCGGTTCGGGGAAGCGTCAATGCCGCGCAGCGCGCGGCCAGCCGGATGAAAATCGAAGCCGCGACATTCCCCGGCGGAGCCGCCGGATCAACAGCTCGATGCTATATCAGAATGCGCGGCGACCCTGCGCGACAAATTGTCGCGTCGGCGTCGGCGCAACACTGGATCAGGAACGGATGGCGGCGGAAGTCAGGCCGGCGGCTCGCCCATCAGCGGCCGCATCGCCGTCAGCAGGCTGTTGAAGATGCGCGGATGGGTTTTTTCCTGCTCGGCCAGCATCTGCTTCATCGCGTAGCGCTGCTGCGGCTTGGAAAAACAGGCCGGGCAGTTCTCGAAGATCACCGGCAGTCCGGCGTCCTGGGCGAAGGCGCGGGTCTGGCGTTCGCGCGCGTAGGCAAACGGACGGATGATGCGCAGGTCGCCGGCGTCGTTGAGGTAATGCGGCGACATGGTGCGGAGCTTGCCGCCGAACAGCATCGACATCATCAGCGTTTCGGCCAGGTCGTCCAGATGCTGCGCCAGCGCGACGACGTTGCAGCCCTGCTCGCGCGCGAGGCGGTAGAGGATGCCGCGCCGCATTCGCGAGCAGTACGCGCAATAGGAATCGGAGTCCCTGGTCAGGGTTTTCTGCGCTTCCGCCACGATCGGCTGCGATTCAAGGAAGTAGGGCACGCCGAGTTCGGCCAGATACGGCTTCAGGGGCGAAGGGTCGAACTGGTCGGACTGCGGGTCGACGGTTGCCGCCAGCAGCTCGAATTTCACCGGTGCCTTCCGCTGCAGATGATGCAGCGTGTGCAGCAAGGAGAGCGAATCCTTGCCGCCGGAGAGCCCCAGCAAAATGCGGTCGCCGTCGCGAATCATGCGGTAGTCGCCGATGGCCCGGCCGGAGGCGGTCACAAGCGAGCGGGCGGGTTTGACCCAGCCTGTCGTCGTGGTCATGCGGAAAACTGCAGCGCATGCAGTTGCGCGTAGCGGCCCTGTCTGGCGATCAGATCGGCGTGGCTGCCGATCTCGACGATGTGCCCGCCTTCCAGAACGACAATGCGGTCGGCGCGCTCGATGGTGGAGAGCCGATGGGCGATGACCAGGGTGGTGCGGTTCTGCATCAGCGTTTCGAGCGCGGCCTGCACGTGGCGCTCGGATTCGTTGTCCAGCGCCGAGGTGGCTTCGTCGAGAATCAGCAGCGGCGCGTTTTTGAGGATGGCGCGGGCGATGGCGATGCGCTGGCGCTGGCCGCCGGAAAGCCGCATGCCGTTCTCGCCGATCAGCGTCTCCAGCCCGTCGGGCATCGCCTGGATGAAGTCCCAGGCATGGGCTGCGACGCAGGCGGCGCGGATCTCGTCCGGGGTGGCGTCGCGCTTGCTGCCGTAGGCGATGTTGTGCGCCAGCGTGTCGTTGAACAGCACCACATCCTGCGACACCAGCGCGATATGGCTGCGCAGGTTCCGCAGGCGGATGTCGCGGGTGTCGATGCCGTCGAGTTCGATCGCGCCGGTATCCGGATCGTAGAAACGCGGCACCAGATTGGCCAGCGTGGTCTTGCCGGAGCCCGAGGCGCCGACCAGCGCAACCGTCTCGCCGGGGGCGATGTCGAGGCTGATGCCATCCAGCGCGGGAACGGTCTTGCCGGGATAGGTCAGCGTCACGTCGCGGAATGCCAGCCGGCCGTCGATGCGGTCGAGGCTGCGGGCGCCGCTGTCGCGCTCGGCATCCTGGTCGAGCATGGCGAAGATGGTCTCGGCGGCAGCCAGGCCGCGCTGCAGCTGGTCGTTGACCGCGGTCAAGCGTTTGAGCGGCGCGAACAGCAGCAGCATCGCCATGAAGAAGGCGACGAAACCGCCCACCGTGGTGGCGTTGCTCGTCGCCTGCCCGGCGGCGATGTACACGATGACGGCGAGCGCAATCGCCGCGATGAACTGGATGATCGGCTCGTACACCGCATTGGCGGCGACGCGCTTCATCTCGAACAGGCGCGCCAGATTGGCGGCATGGCGGAAGCGGGTCTGCTCGTATTCCTCGCCGCCGTAGAGCTTCACCACGCGATGGCCGCCCACCGCCTCGTCGACGACCTGGGTGAGGTCGCCGATGTTCTGCTGCGCCTTGCGCGACAAACCGCGCAGGCGCTTGCTGGCGACGCGCACCACCAAAAGAGTGAGCGGCGCCAGCGCAAACACGATCAGCGTCAGCTGCCAGTTCAGCCACAGCAGATAGCCCAGCAGGCCCAGCACCGTCACGGTGTCGCGCACCAGGGTGGTGAGCGAACTGGTGGCCGACTGCGTGACCTGGGTGACGTTGAAGGCCAGATGCGCGATCAGTTGGCCGCTCGGGTTCTGGTCGAAGTAGCGTGTCGGCAGCGTCATCAGCTTGTCGAACATCGCGGCGCGCAGATCCATCACCAGGCGGCTGCCGACCCAGGCCATGCAGTAGGTGCTGACAAAGCTGGTGACGCCGCGAACCAGAAACAGCCCCAGCAGCAAAATCGGCACCCAGCGGATGAAATCCTGGTCCTTGGCGACGAAACCCTGATCCAGCAGCGGCTTGAACAGGGCGGGCAGCATGGGTTCGGTGGCGGCGGTGAGCACCAGCGCGACCAGGGACAGCGCGAACATGCGCCAATAGGGCTTCACATAGCCCAGCAGCCGCAGATACAGGGTCTTGCTGTCCGGCGGCGATGTCATGGCAGAAGCATCGGCATCAGCAGGGTGGCGAGCCCGAGGAAAATGAAGAAGCCCATGCTGTCGGTGGTGAAGGTCAGCAGCACCGACGAGCCGACGGCCGGATCGCGCTTCATCCGTTCCAGCGTCATCGGGATGAAAATGCCGGCCAGCGCCGCGACGATCAGGTTCAGCAGCATCGCCAGCGCCATCACCCCGCCCAGCGCCAGGTTGTCGTACAGCAGCCAGGCGAAGACGCCCACCACCGAGCCCCACAACAGGCCATTGAACAGGGCGACGCCGAGTTCCTTCACTACCAGGCGGCGCGCGTTGGCCTGGGTGATCTGGCCCAGCGCCAGGCCGCGCACGATCAGGGCGATGGTCTGGTTGCCGGAGTTGCCGCCGATGCCGGCGATGATCGGCATCAGCGCCGCCAGCGCGGCCAGCTTTTCGATGCTGCCTTCGAATGCGCCGATCACGCGCGAGGCGATGAAGGCGGTGGCGAGGTTGATCGACAGCCACATCCAGCGGTTTTTCGCCGAACGCCAGACGGTGGAGAACAGATCTTCCTCCTCCTTCAGGCCGGCCATCGACAGCATGTCGGCGTCGGCCGATTCGCGGATGTAGTCCAGCACCGCGTCGACCGTGAGACGGCCGATCAGCCGTCCCTGCGCATCCACCACCGGCGCCATCACCAGGTCGTAGCGTTCGAACGCCTGCGAGGCTTCGTGCGCCTCGTCCTCGGGATGGAACTTCACGAAATCCTCGACCATCACCGCCGCCACCGAGGCTTCGGGATCGGTCGTCAACAACCGTTTCAGCGGCAGCACGCCGATGATCGCGTCGTCGCGATCGACCACGAACAGCTTGTCCAGCTGGTCGGGCAGCTCGCCCAGCCGGCGCAGGTAGCGCAGCGCGACCTCCAGCGAGACATCGGCGCGGATGGTCACCATCTCGAAATCCATCAGCGCGCCGACGGTATCCTCGGGATAGGCCAGCGCCGATTGCAGGTGCGCGCGTTTCTGCGTGTCGAGGCTGGTGAGCAGGTCCTGGATCACGTCATGCGGCAGATCGGCCGCGATGTCGGCGATTTCGTCGGTGTCCAGCGATTCAGCGGCGGCCAGCAGTTCCGCCTTGTCCATCGTCTGGATCAGCGATTCGCGCACCGAATCGGACACTTCCAGCAGAATCTCGCCGTCGTTCTCCGAGCTGACCAGGCTCCACACCAGCTTCCGCTCGTCCAGCGGCAGCGCTTCCAGAATGTAGGCGATGTCGGCCGGGTGCAGGGCTTCCAGCTTGCGCTGCAGTTCGTTCAGATTCTGCTTGTGGACCAGGTTCTCGACCAGGTCCTGCCGCGGTCCGCCCTGCTTGTGGACGAGATCCTCCACCAGCCGCATCTTGGCGAGCAGGGTCTGCACCTGCTTCAGATGGGTTTCCAGGTTGTCCTGCGACTGGTTTTCGAGCGTATCGGTCATGGGGTCTATGGGGGAAAAGCCCCGCGATTGTAACGCGCCAGGGTTTGCCGGCGTGTCACGTCTTGGCTAAATGCTAACAAAGTCGTCCAGTAGCGGGCTTACCTTGATGGGGATTTCTTTGGGTCGCAAAGCCAACTCGACCCGCAATGGACCTCAGGGATTTGCGGCGGACGTTTCATCCTCGGCCGTTGCGGCCCCTCTCACATGGCGACTGATGCCCCTCGAACGTCTGCTTCAAGGCACAGCCCAGAATTAGAGCTACCGGCCCCAGCTTGTGACAATCCAAAAGTTGGTTATGGCCCCAGGGCAATTGTCCAACAGCCTGTTGGACAATTTCGGTCATCGGGCCAAGCCTCGGCAAAAGCGCGCGTTGGCACGTGAAAGACCATTTTTCTCGATGGTTCGCGTTGCTGCTCCATTTCTTTGCAACCAGATCAAGAAAAGTAGCCATCGCCATTACTAATCTTGTTTTTTCGCAGGCAACTTGTAAGCCTGCAACGCATGGTTGGGCGACTCCGGGAACAGGAAGGCAAGCTCGCCGGTTTGCACCATCTCGGTCAGGTGCTTGTTGCGCAGATATTTCAGATTTTTGTGCAACAAGGTGGCAAGCTCCTCACCACGCAGCGCTTGCCACCCACAGAGATCGCGTATCAGCACGCGTAACGCCGCCTCGCCCAGTCGTTGCCGGGGTTGGGGTAGGCGAGCCGCCAGTTCGGGTGGCAAGTCCGACAACACTCGCTTACCACCTTGCGACGACGGCTTACCACCTTCGGTAGGCCGGTTACCACCTTCCAACGGCAACTCGCCCTGTTCCGGGTGCATGTCGAGCGCATCCTGCTGCGAAGTCAGGGTGTAATAGGTGCGGCTCCCCGCCCCCTGCTTCTCCAGCAGTCCCCGGTCACGCAACCGGCGCAGCAGGCTGCTCGCTTGCAGGGTATCGAGCCCGGAAAAGTCCCGGCAGGCCGTGTTATCCACCACCCCGGTTTCACGCGCATAGATCAGCGCCTTGGCTTCCTCGCCGTTGAGCCCTTCGCCGGCCAGTTCCTTGAGCCAGGCGTAATCGTCCTCGGTCAGAAGGTGGTGCAGGAACAAGGTGACCTTGAACTCATTCTTCTGTCGATCAGAGGCAAATTCCGGCAGAGGCAAACCGGCCTCGCCCGCCATGCGGCGCATGGTGCGAATACCCGACCCCTTGGTCTCCGCCCAGTTCAACTCATGCAGTACCGCCGCAATGGCCGGGTTGCGCAACCGGGAGCCCGGCGTGCCCAGACTGGCCATGTCCTTCAACGAGTAGCCCGGATTGAGGATTTCGATTCGATTGCTGTAACGGATAATCTGGATTGGGCTGTGGTCCTGATAGCTGCGGTGCATCACCGCGTTGGCCAACGCCTCCCGAATCACCTTGCGCGAAAGCACCGGCTCCTGGCGGCTTTGCAGTTCGCCTTCCGGCAGACGAAAGCCCTTGGGTAGCTCGTCCACGATGCTGGCCTCGGCCACCGGCAGCGCCAGCATCAGCGATTTTCGGATATCCACCGACTGGAAGCGCTGCTCCGGGTCGTCCACCCACTGCGTGCCCACCACCCGGATGTAGTCGATGCGCAAGGCCGGGAACAGCCGCCGCAAAGCCATCGGCTTGCCGAACAACACGATGCCCGCCAGGGTCGGCTTCAGTGCATCGTCCACACGACGAACAGCGGAAAGTGCCTCCAGCATGTCGGGGTTGTCATACCCCAGTTCTTCCGCCTGGGGGTTCGCCAATGCGCGCAGACGGCGATATTCGGCAACTGCCTGCGGATCGAGATCGTCCATGCGCGCATCGGGCACAGGCGCCATATCCGGGCCGAACTGGGGCTGGCTGGCCCCGCGCAGCACCCATAAGTCCTCGTCCGTGCAACGCTGGTCGGTGGAGCCGATACGCCGGAATGCGCCCTTCGGCAAACCCGTCGCTTTCAGATAAACAGGCTTCTGGCTGACATCCGCTTCCGGCACGAACACCACGATGACCGTTCGGTCATCGAGACGCTCCACCGCCATTTCCGGGCGGATCGCCACATTCAGCATCGAGGCGCACTGGCTGGCCAGGTCTTTCTGAATCTTGTCGGGATCGGCCAGCCCTTCCGGCCAATACCGGGCATCCCCTTTTTCATCCACCCGGCTGTCCACGCCCAGCAAGAGATGGCCGCCACCCAAGCCAGGCTCATTGGCAAAGGCCAGCACGGTTTCGACAATCGACTTGCCGATTTCACGCGAGCGCTTGGCCTCGATGCGCGGGGATTCATCGGAGGCGTTGAGTTCGGAAAGGAGGTCTTGGGCGGTACGCATGGTGGCGGTTATACCCACACATCAGGGTTACAAGAATCAAAAGGCATCCAGTTCCACCCTATCGAGTTGGTTCGGATCAATGATGGCATTCAGTGCACCCAGTACCGAGGCTGCGGTTAACCCCAACAGAACAGCATCGCTGACCGCATCGATCAACAGGCCAGAATGGGCCGGCTCGACCTTGGTCACGAAGGCGGGGGGAATGGGCTTGTTGGCATCTTGCTTGGCCTTGACCCATAACTGCTTGATGTCTGGTTCCACATGCGAGTAGGGCATCACAATGTGCTTGCGTTCGCAGTAATGACGAACAGCCTGGGCAAAGGCTGCCCGGATAAAGCCCAAGGCGGCCTGTACTTGAATGGCCGTCGGAGTTGGTTCAGCCAATAGCGCGCGGCCAGCGTCCAACAGACTACCCTTCAATGGGATACAGGGCTCAAGAATTGCCAGTAGCGCTTCCGTAGCGCCAATTGCCCCCTCCACCTCTGCATGAGCGATGTTGGGCGGTGAGGCATGAGAGTAGGGATTGAGTACCACTTTCCGGAACAACTTGACCCGTTCGATGGCTCCGGCAAAACAGGTTTTGGCAGCATTCTGCTTCAACCAGCGCTCGACCGCAGACAACAGCGCTTCCGTATCGACATGCCGAGGATCCAGCTTGTAGGCCACGGGCACACCGAAGCGCTCACAGGACTGCTTCAAGATCAGTTCGAACGCCGCGCGAGTGTAGTTGGCCGCCGCCGGCACGTAGTGGCTATTCAGGAATTCGCGAGCCTGATTTAGACAAGCATGGGCGGCCTTGGCGCTAGTCGGCATGACTTTTGGGCTGGGGATGCCACGCTCCGGACAGGTGGCCTCGTACACCTCCAGGCACTTCCACTGGTTGGTTGAGACCAAGTGCAGGCGGGCCATCTCGAACCAGACGTGGTCGTGCGTCAGCAGCACGATCTGCCAGTCTGGGAAGAAATCGCGCAGCACATCCAGCACGGGAAGGCGGTTGGAGTGATCCAGACCAATCAGCACGTCATCCAATACCAGGAGTTTCAGGGCCTGGCCTGGGGCAGAAGGCGTGCAGGCCAAGCGGCCGCCCAGGTAAATCGCCAGGGCAAGTGCCGACAAACGGCCTTCGTTCAGGAAGTGCTGGGGCTGGGACAGAGCATGGCTACGGAAGCTCACATCCAATTTGAGCGCCCTGCCGTTGAAGCCACGGTCACGCAGGAAATGAGCTTGGTTGTATGTCACCCCGCCGAATTGAAAGGGCTTGATGGCGACGTCCGCACCGATGAGTTCACCCAGAAGCTTGCCGATGAAGGGCTCCAAATCGCTTAGGGCCATCTTGAAGCCAGCGTTGAATTTGGAACATGCATCATTGACGCGTTTAAGCAGTCTCGGACCATGGCGAACAGGTTTCGCAAGGAGAACGCTATTCCATAGCTCCCCTACCGCCTTGATCTGACCGCCTGCGACGGGTACTGGGTAATCGTGGATCAGGTAACTGACAGCGATGTCGAAGAGGTTGATGTCTCCATCACCCTGCCTGTAGTTGGTGTCGAGCAAGGCACGGTAGTCCAGGCAGGCACGGCGCAGCGCTGCCTGACTAACCCGCGGGTCACTGTGCTTGATGTAGGGTGAGCCTGGGTGTATCTCGACCAGTGCCGGCATTCCTGTTTGCTGCTGCGCCAACAGGCCAAGGGGTCCAGCCGCGGGTTTCAGGTGCCAACCGGCTTCCGTACCGCCATCATTGAAGACCACCCTGACGGATACGCCGTCCTCTGGTGCCTTGGAAAACACATTGCGGTAGTCATCAAGGCGGCGGGTCGGCTTCAGGGAAAAAAACTCCCGCAAGGCGTGAAACAGGGAGGACTTGCCCGCACCGTTCTCGCCATAAACCAGCAGGTTCTGGCCATCGAGCTCGAAGGTCTGCGGGGCCGGGCCAGGGAAGGCGCGGAAGTCGCTGAGGGTCAGCCGCTGGATGCGAAGCGGCTTGGGCGGGGCGGTCACAGTCGCCTCCCGGTACGGCAACCAGAAATAAGCTTACCCATGGCTATCGGGCGTACATCCGCGCTATACTGCCTGCGCAGGCAAGCGCAAGGCTTGTAGAGGTCGCTGGCAACAGCGGCAGCCCGAATGGGTGGGATCCTCGAACTTGGGGCCTGCATCAATTCAAACCCTCAGCAAACGACAGTAGCTGGGGGTTTTCCCTTTTCAGCCCCTCGAAATCACCCGGCCAGAACTTCAGGCCATAACCCAGCAGCGCGCCCTTGTGGCGATAGCAGGTGGGTAGTAGCAGCCGTGCGTATTTGTCTTCCGTATCGCCAAACGGATTGGGATTGATCGCTGCATACAGGCTCGACGCCACGGCATCCGCCACCTGCAAACCAGCCAGCTGCGAATGCTCCACCGCCCGGATGGCATCCGGATTCACCACCGACCAGTCAATATTCACCGCCAGATCGCTGGTTTCGTCCCGCAGCTTGCGCAGATAGCCGCGCAACTCGTCGTAAGACATCTGGCTTCGGTTGGAGAAGATCACCTCGGCCTGGCCGTTGCCCGCATCCAGTTTGTGATGATCGCGGCAAAGCCAGGACACCCGTTCCATCAGGTAGCGGCTGGCATAGCGGTAGAGTAGATGCTTCTGCGACTGAAAGCGCTCTGGCTCCCGGATCGAGGGCTTGTGGATCAGCACGGAAACCGTGCGCAAGGGCGTCTGGGCAATCTCGCGAGCGAGCACCACACGCTGGGCATGTCCCAGCTTGCAGAAATGAAGCGCCTGCTTGGGCGGGCGGCCCAGCGTCTGGCGCACCCGCTCCATGAGCCGAACCACTTGCAGATCATTCTCGCGCCGTGTCACCACGGCGGAGAGGATCAACCAGCGCGAACTGCCTGCGCCATCGGGCCTAAAGACGAACCCCTCCTCGCCGGACTCATCGACATAGACGCGGAAGCTCGGGCCGCTCATTCGCGCCCCTCGATGATGCGCACCACGTCCAGCGCTTGCACATCGAAGAGCATGGCGTAGATGGGGTGGTTGGTCGCGAAGATGCGCTCGGCCAGTTCATTGGCGGCCGTGGCAAGCGCCTTGTCCTTGAGTTCGGCCAGCTTGCTGATTCCAGCTTTCTCGCAGGCATCGAATAGATGGATATTGGCGCGGTGCAGGTTGTCGGGAAAGAACAGTTCAAAGACGAGGCCGTTGATGAGTTGTTCGAAGCGGGGATCTCTGGTGACCAGCACAATCGAGACTGCTGCCTCGACAATCGAAATTTGCGAACTGCTAGCTGTAGGAATTATGAGTTGGCTGGAGTATCGCGGTTCGAAATCAAAATAGCCGTTTTGCTTAGAAGAGCACACCTGTGTCGCAAGCCACGCATTCACGCTGGAGTTCAACACGCCAAGAGCAAAAAGCAGCCTTGGTGGTAGAAATATCGTGCTTTTGTTGTTGCTGTAATACCCTTCGAAATCCGGTGCAAAACTTGGTGCCGTTGCTATTGCAGGCACAATGATCTTCGGCTGCTCAAATTCATTTAAAAAAGACTCTTTCGGATTGTTGTCGAGTTCCAGCCAGTGATGTTGCCCCACCCCCTTGCCGTTTCTTGACGACGTACATTGGCCACGTTTACGCAGCGCCTCCTCGA
>JAUPLV010000155.1 GCA_030836725.1 Pseudomonadota bacterium
CCGAGAACAATGTCGCATAGCGCCGCCCGGTGTTCTGCGCCAGATACAAGGCCACCGCGCGGACCAGGCACTCGTTGATCCAGACCCGCTCGCCCCCGCTCATGAGGCTGACGCTTTTGCGCTCGGTCGATTCGGCGTCATGCACCACGATGTCGAAACCCTCTCGCTGCTCTCCCTTTCCGGTTTCCACCAGCGTTTTGATCGAAACCGTAAACCGCGCCCCGTAGCAGGCCAGCAGCAGATCGTTCGCCAGTCCTGACAGGACTGGCCCCGCATCATCGATCGCCAGCGCGATCACGCCGTCGTTGCTCAAGCACTTGGCAAACAGCGTCCAGCCCCCGAGCTCCGTTTCCACGGCGGCTACCCGCGCCATGACCCGTGCCTTGCGCACGGCCAGTTCGGATGCCTGCCGATCTGCCATGTCCAGCGCCTGCGCATCCCGCACAGCGGCGACATGCGCCTGCTCCGCGACCGTAACGGCGGTCGCCGCCCGCTCCACTGCACGTCCGGCTGCGACCAGTCGCTGCTCGTCGTAGGGTGCAGGCAGCGCGGCAACGGCGGTCTCGATGCGTTGCAGCGCATTCCGAACCTGCGCTGCTTGCCGTTCCCGCTGCGCGGCAATGGCCTGACAGGTGGCCGCGATTTGCTGACGCTCTACGACCTCTTCCGCCGTTTCGCCTGCGGCATCGGTTTGAGCGACCGAAGCCAGTTCCTGGTCCACGCTGGACAAGGCTGCACAGGCCTGTTCGATCTCGCCAGCCTTCGCCGCCAACACGGCGAGCCGGGATACGCGCGCACGGGCCTTTTCGAGCCGATGTTCCGCAACATCAAGGCGAACCGTGGCATCGGCAAGAACCGCGCGTTGCGCGCGGATTGCGACCAGTTCGCTGTTGACGCTGCTTTGCTGCTGCGCCAGCTTGGCGATTTGCAGGTCGGCACCCGGTATCAGTATCTTCGCTTCGCGGGCGTCGCCCAGGAGCTTGCAACGTCCTTGCAGGTCCGTGCCAAAACACGGCACTTCCTCTGTCAGGCCGAAACGCCGCGCCAACTCCGCAGCCTTCAGGGACGCTTGGCCCGCCTCGCGCTCGATGGCCGCCAGTTTCTGCAGTGCCGCCTTCTCGTTGCCCTGGAGTTCCGCCAGCCGCTGCACGCTGTGGCGAAGTTGCGTGACGCGTACCATGCGGGCGGCGACCACGCGCTCGGCCAAGGGCTGACGCCGGCCGGCCCGCATCACGGCAGCGGCTCCGGACACGATACGTTCGAGGTCCCCGCGTTTCCCCCCCAGGGACCGCCGCCGCGCCCGCGCCTGCTCGGTTCGTGCCGCGATCCGCTGTTGCAACAGGGCCAGCCGCTGCCGCTCACGGGCATCCTGTGCCTCCAGCGATTGGCCTGCATCCCGGCCGGTCTGGATCAGCGCTTGCCGCTCCGCACGCAATTCCGAGCGCCGAGCCTCGGTTCGCTGTGCCAGATTCCGTTCCGCAGCGAGTTGCGTCTGCGTCGCCCTGGCCGCGTCGAGCGCCTGTTGTGCGGCCTGCCTGGCCGCAACAGCGGTTTCCACGCGCGCTCTTGCACCACTCAGCCGGCTGCGCTCGGTTTCCATCCGGCGCGACTCGTCATCGAATCCCGCCTGCTCGTGGCGCATGGCCGTGAGCCCGGCTTTCAGAAGCTTGGCCGTCTCCGCCGCCTTCTGGCCCAAGACACGAATCTCGTCCAGCCCGAGCAGGTCCGCCAGCAGCGTCTTGATCTCGGCGTTCTTGTACGCGGTGAGCTGACGTTTCCCCTGCGCCGAGAAGACCGACGTGAAGAACGTCTCGGCGTTCCCCAAGATGGCTTCCACACACCGCTCGTACGTCTCGACCTTGCCATCGGACACGGTGCCGTCTTCCAGCCGCACGGGCTCCCAGCCCGTCGCGCCGCGCACGAACAAGAAGGCCTCGGTCTTGCGCTTGCCGTTGAGCCGGAATACGGTCTGCGACCGATAACACCGGCCACCGTGTGCCCAGATCAGGTCCTTTTCGTTCTCGGGCAGATATACGTGGTCGTAATAGGAAAACCCGCCCGGACCGCCGATTGCCGCCCGCGACGGCATGGTCAGGTAAGGATGCATGTTATCCATGAGGGTGGTCTTGCCGCGGCCGTTCGGTCCCGCGATGGCAATCAGTTGCGCATCACCGGCAAGGCGCTCGAAATCGAGCGTCAGTTCGTCGCGTCCCAAACCATCGCGGATGCCGCGAAACCCTTTGAGCGTCAGCGAGAGCGGTTTCATGCCCGGGTCCTCGCGATGGCCGGCGCGGGCCAGTGGCCGGTATGCCCGAGCATGACCCGGCCCACCTTCTGACCTGCCGGGTTGCCGGGAATGGCGACGTAGCACCAGTCCGGCAGTCGTTCTTGTCTGAATGTCAGCATTTCGATCTCCGTTGTTGATCTTGATCCAGTGTCGCGCGCTCGTCGTGCGCTTCAACCCGCCTAAAACAGTTCCAGCGTGGCGTCGGCAATGGCACGTTCGCACAGCGCTGGCAGTGCAATGGCCACCGTGCTTACCAGAACCGGCGCCGCCGTCCCGATCTGCCGTTCCAGGATGTCCGACGCGATCGCTTCCGGCGCGCACACCTGCAGGACTTCCAGACAGGCCAACAGCGGGCCAGCCTTCGCTTCGGTCGCTTGCGCCCACGCCCGCACTTTGTCGGCGATCGTCGCGGCCTGCGAAATACCGGCTGCGCGCGTCCTCACGACCGGCACGATGCGCCCCTCGAGCTTCACTTCCGCCGCTGCATGGAGCATCCGCTGCATCGCACCGCGGTCAACTTCGTGCCGGTCTTCGTCGGGCACGTTCCAGCGCACCCGCACGAAGGCGCCTTCGATACCCTGCGCGTGCACGGCGGCCAGGATTGCTTCGAGGTCCGGCTTACCGTCGAAACAGATGTCGATGGTTCGCCGCGCCGGCGTGGGTTCGAGCGTGAACCGTGCCGTCGCCGCGCCGACCTCCCACAGCAGGAAACCCTTGTCACCTTCCTCGCCGTAATGGAAGCGCCCGATCGAGCCCGCATATGCGATCCTCCGGCCATTCGCCTGCCATCCCTGGTGGCGGTGGATGTGACCGAGCATGAACGCCTGCGCCTGCGCACCAAACAACGTCCCCGTCGTGAACTCGTGATCGAACCCGGCCATCGGTACACCGTGCTCGGTCAGGCATCCATAGACGGTGCCGTGCGCGACACCGATGGTCGGCATATCCATTTCCCGCGCCGCCTGATTGGACGGTGCAAACCCGCGTAGCAGCATCCCGAGCTGCTCGCCGACGGCTTCCGCAGCCGCGCTCGCGCCCACCGCTGCTGCGACGGTCGCCTTGTTCACCGTCGGCACGCAGGAGAACAGCGCCCGCATGGCGTTCGGCGCCTGATCGAAGCGCCAGCCATCGGAGGCAATCCAGCGGCCGTCGGGCGTCAGGGCCACCTGGCCGATGCGGTCCGCGACGTGCACGGGATAGCGCCCGCCCAGCAAGCGGAAGATCGACAGCGTTCCCGGCGGTTCATGCGAGTACGTTCCCTGCAACATCAGGATCGGGCAATGGTCCGCCAGCCGCCTGACGTTGCGTGCCAGGCGTTCCACCGCCGGTGCATGCACGTCGAGCGCATGGTCGGTCGCATCGCCCGAGATGACCGCCGCGTCGACCTGCATAGCGATGGCGCGATCGATGGCGTAGGTGAAGCAGCGATCGGCTTCCGTCAGGTGCTTCTCGCTATAGTGCAGATCGGAAAACTGCGCGATTCGGATCATGGCCGATCCCCCTCGGTTTCCGAATCGCTGTCGTCGAAGCGCGCGATTAGCTTGTCGATCGCCGGAACCGCAAAGTCGCGTCCCTCGAACGGGCGGCTTCCTGCCTGCAAACCTTCGCCATCGAGGACGGCCATCGCTTCGAGCTTCACTTTGCGGAGGCCGACCAGGGCCTCCAGCACCAGCGCGGCTTCCTCATCGGAAAACAGGTCTTTCATGCTTGATACGTTCATCGTTTTCTCCTTGTGCGCTTGAAGGGGGGCGCACGACTATCGTCTCGCCGCGCGCCCGCGCTTCAAGCCATCGGCAACTGAGTTCGCCCTGTCGCCTTCGGGGTCGGTCATCATCAGGAAAACACCTTCAATTCGGTATCGATCTTGTCGAGGTAGCCGCGCGGGTCGTTGCGGTAACGTTCCAGTTCCTCCAGCGCCCCCCGACGTCCGCCCGCGTTGAGCTTCCAACCGCTGCCCCAGCGCCTGTCCGCGTACGCCTCATAGCGCGCCGCATCGATGCCATAGGAGTGTGCTGCCTCGATCACCTGCTCCAAGCTGGGACCGGCGTTCGTTCCCGCTGCGCGCGTGCGACTGGGCGTTTTCGGATCCTGGGGGGACTTGCTGTCCGCACGCGCCATGGCCGACTGCACCGCCGGTATGTCGATAGGGGCCAACGCGTGCGGTGCATCGCCCACAGTGGCCGGACTTTCGAGAATCTGGCTTGCCATCTGCGCGTTGACGATCGCCGTTTCCTCGTCGTCGTTGGCGCGCAGCAGCGCAGTCACGTCCACCGGCGCATCGAGCTCGATGATCCATTGCTTGACCCGAACCGCTCGCCCGGTTTCATCGATATGCGGCA
>JAUPLV010000055.1 GCA_030836725.1 Pseudomonadota bacterium
ACCAGTGGACGCTGCTCGAAGGGATCAACGACAGCGAGGCCGAGCTGGAAGGGATTGCTCGGCTGCTGGCCGGAAAACACGCGGTGATGAACCTGATTCCCTACAACAGCGTCGAGGGCGTCGATGGCTTCGATTACCGCCGCCCGAGCTGGGAGCGCGCGGCCGAGATGGCGCGCCGCCTGCATGTGCGAGGAATCCTGACCAAGCTGCGCCACTCCGCGGGGCAGGATGTGGAGGGCGGTTGCGGCCAGTTGCGGGCGCGGGTGGTGGGCGTGGCGGCAAGCGCCTGAACGGGGGGAATTCCAGCTGACAAATCAAAGCGGCCTGGCTCGAAATGTTTTCGGAGGGGAGTTGGTTCACTGTGCTTCTGGCAGATCGGATTTTCAAAAAAGGATTTTGTGAATGATTATTCGCTGGATAGTAGGCGTTGCCCTTCTCTTTGGGATACTGATGATGATGTTGCCAAAGACGGACGAGAAGTCGCTCGCCAAGATTGCCTCGCAGTCGATGCTGATGTGCACGAAAGATTTCCGCGAACACGTGGCCCGGAAGGTCGTTCAGAAAGAAGCTGTCGCCGTTGAATTCCAGAACAAATGCCCGGACCTGATCGCTTGGGTGGAGGTGGATGCGAGTGGGGAAATGGTGATTGCCGGAAAAAAGCATCCGCTGAAAATGACATTAAGCCCGGTGGTGGAAGACGGTCGGGTCCGCTGGAGTTGCCGCGGTGAGCCTGCGGCATCCGTGACAAGCCTGTGCCGTGGTTTCGAGGGCTAAACCTGCATTGCGAAGCCGGAAGCCAGGCGGTCTTGCAATGACACGTGAATCAAACGGGCCGAGCCCGTATCGATTCCCTTGCCCGGCCAATTGTTTTATCGTCGCCTTCCTGGTTCGGCAGGTTGATTCGGGTCGCCAAGCTACGGATGCTTGCAAGGACTCATCGTCTAATTGCTAACGAGCATCTTCACCAGATTGGGCAATCCGGCGCCTTGCTGCGCACGCTCCCGCTTCAGGTCGGTGCAGGATTCGAGCAGTTTGTCTTTGACCTTGTCGGGGTAGCCGATGAATTCACCATGGATGGAGAGGAAGGCGGCAAGATGTCCTGATACATGCGGGGCAGCCATGCTTGTTCCGCTCATTTCCACATAAAGCTCATCTACGGTTTGCTTGCGGCCAACCGGTTTGTTGCGGCATGACAGGATGCGCTCTCCGGGCGCAACGACGTCGGGCTTTTGCCTGCCGTCCGCCGTGGGGCCTCTCGAGGAAAAGTAGGAACCTCCGTATATATGCGGGCTTTCCTTGTGCACGGAACCCACTACCACGGCTTCTTCCAGGTTGGCAGGATCGCCGATGGTGAGCGGCATGTTGGCCTGAATCTCGCCTTCTTCCGTTTCCAGCAGGGAATAGCCTTCATTCCCGGCTGCAATGACGACCAGGACCCCCTGCCGCCAGAGGCGCCGAAGTTCCCGGCACAAGGGCGAATGGCCGCAGGCATAGGCACTGGGGTCGAATGGGCCGCCCAGGGAGAGGTTGACGCCATGGATCACGAGCCGGCCTGCCTGTTCGTTGGTGTGGAAGATATGGTCAAGCGCCTTGATGATCCAGGAGTCCTTGCCCTGTCCGATGTCGTCCAGCACTTTGTAGATGTGCAATCTGGATTCGGGCGCCATCCCGACCAGCGAGCGGTTGCCGACTGTGTGCTTGCCGGCGATGATGCCGGCCACATGGGTGCCGTGACCATGCCCGTCGTTGGCGGGCCCTTCCTTGAGCGGACCGGTTTTGGTGCAGTCGTAAGTTGCGACGATGTTGCGCTGCTTGCCCTGGTCATCCAGGAAATGGGGATGCATTTCAAAAATCCCTGAGTCAAGCACGGCCCAATGGATGCACTCTCCATAGGAATGGTAGGCATTGTGCGCAGGGCGGATTTGCAGTGTGCTGATGGATTTTTCGATCAGCGCCTTCTTTTGCCCGTTCTTCCAGATGCGTTTGATGGCGCGCGTGCTGGGATCCCCCAGGCTGACGGCCAGGATTTCCGTTTCCTCGCGCGTCAGCCGTGCCGAAACGAAACGCTCAAGCGCTTCAACGGCATATTCGTCGTCGTGGTCTGCCTCTCCGATGCCGCGGCCAAGTCGCAATGCCTGAATGGAGTCGATCACTTTTCGGCGGATTTCATCGAGAGGCTGCTGCTGGTCGCGCAGTTCGGCAAGTTCGATGAGGACCTCATGACGCTGCTCTGCCGTTGCGTTCTCAAGCGAGCGGGCCATGTCGCGGGCAATCACGAAACTGCCGACCTGCTGGAACAAGGCGACATCGATTGCGTTGCGAACGGCCAGCTGCAGGGGTTCCGTGCGCAGGTACCCGGTTGCGGAATGCGGGTGGCGAGGGCTGTCCGGATTGATGACGGGAAAATCCTCGACCTTGTCGTAGTCGCCCGCCAGGTTGGCATCCAGCGCGACAGGATCAAGGCGATCGGCCACATTGATCCAATTCTCGGCAATGGCTGGAGCCGTCAGCTTCCTGACCCCCAGTATTTTCTTCAACTGGTCCCGAACCTCGGTCAGCCCAAGCGGTGAACCGATGGTGATAAACAACGGCACCCTGATATTGGGAATGTCGAGCATGGACAGGGCCAGGTAGGCGACCATCGATCCCTGGCTATGACTGATGACGATGAACGGCCCGCCATCGACCTCGATCCGCTTCCTGACCGATTCGAGCATGGCCTCGCGTCTTTCCGGCACGAAAAAAAGGTCATGAACATCTTTCAGGAATGCTTTGGTCAGCCGGCGCGTAATCCATCTGCGGACGGGTGCAGGCAAGGGCAGCACCTTGGCCTCCACGCCGCGTGCCGAGGGCGTCTTCTCTGCAAATGAATCGAGCGCTGCATGGCTGGCAAGCTTGCGCAGGAGCGCCATTTCCTGGCGGTCGGTGGTCAGGGAGGAAATTTCCTGGTCGAGCCAGGATGCCTGGTCGACGTCCAGGGCGGATATTTCTTTGGGCGATGTCGAATCCATGCCGTCGGATAGGTCACCCGAGCTGCAATTACCGGCTTCCGGAACGGGGTAGCGTTCCCGGTTCACCCAGTAGGCGAGGCGGCTCCGGTCTCCGAGGTCGAAGCCGAACAGGGCGCTGTCCCATTGGCATTTCAGAATTGATGCAACCGGCTTGTTGCCGATGCCGTGAACGTAAAGTATCCGGCGAGCCCCCTGGGCTTCGGTTGACGCCTTGACGCTTTCATCGGTTGACTTGCTGAATCCTTTTTCAACCGCCTTTTTAAGATGATAAGTCGATAGAGGCAGGGCAGGCTTTTTGACGGGCTTCTCTTCCATGCCGCCGATAAGGGACGCTTCCTTGCGTATCCTGGATTTGCTGCGACCTGCCTTTTTTGTCGTTGCCATTTTCCAACCCCCCTGGTCCCTGCAAATGAGTATGTCGATGACAAAGCAATAACAAATACTGTGGCATGATCCATGCCGATAGCGTCTTCCCGTTTCCCTGGATCGAATGACAAGCCGGATTTCTTCCCAAGAAGAAATGGAGATATGAATGTAGCTCAAATCTTGCCTGTTGATTATCCTGCGTCCGGGACGCGTAGTGGACGCGAGGGCCTTTCGGCCGCATCGCATTCCCGAGTAACCGACTTTTTATCGACCAGCATGAGCAATAACACTGTCCGGGCCCTACTGACTATTTCATTCAAGGGCGAGACTTACGAACTCGATTCCGTCATCGATCTGGATGGATGCCTCGGCGAGCCTGGCGTGGCGCCCAATTTCCATCAACGTCTGGCCAGGGTGGCCGGGATTGATCCTTACTCCTATCTGTATGAGGTCCTGGAGTCGCACGAGATCGAGTTCTCGGACGCAACCGGGGTGGCGGCGCGAAGCTGCCGTGACGGCCGGTTCGACTGGAGCCGGTTCGAACAGGACGTGCGCGAGGAACGGGAGTGGCCCACCGTCAGGGCCATCGCCGAAGGCATCATGGGCGCGCGCGACTGGGAAGCCGAGACGTCGCTGAAGACGGCCTTGCTGGCCGCGTATCGGGCCGGCAAGGCGGGCGGCGCCTGAGCCGCGCCTCCCCGGCGGGAACAAGCCGGGATTGTTCGTCAAACCATACAACCAAGCTCTGATCGATACGCTGGATTGCTTCGGCTGCGCCTCGCAATGACGGCCATGAGTGGATCAGGCCTTGCCGTTTGCCATTCGGTAACCCGAGCTCACCCCTTCAATTTCGCAAGCG
The DNA here is from genome assembly GCA_030836725.1 of Pseudomonadota bacterium. Taxonomy (GTDB): domain Bacteria; phylum Pseudomonadota; class Gammaproteobacteria; order Burkholderiales; family Thiobacillaceae; genus Thiobacillus. The sequence continues at coordinate 4,237 of JAUPLV010000055.1, forward strand.
CCGCGGCCATGGCGCCGCCAAGCGCGGGCGCGGGCGCACGATCCGGTTTTCCGCCCGCATTGCTTTTCTGCCCGCGGGGGTCCCGCGGTTTGCGCGGCGCATCCGGCTTGCCGGCCGCCGGCTCCGCCGCATCGCTCAGCCGCATTGTCAGTGCGATGCGTTTGCGCTTTTCGTCGACCTCCAGCACTTTGACCTTCACGATCTGACCGGCCTTGACCACGCTGTGCGGGTCCTTGACGAAGCTGTTGGACAGCGCCGAGATGTGGACCAGGCCGTCCTGGTGCACGCCGATGTCGACGAATGCGCCGAAGGCGGCGACGTTGGTGACGACGCCTTCGAGGATCATGTCGGGCTTGAGATCGCCCAGCTTTTCGACGCCGTCCCTGAAAGTCGCCGTGGTGAATTCGGGGCGCGGGTCGCGGCCGGGTTTTTCGAGTTCCTTGAGGATGTCGGTGATGGTGGGGATGCCGAATCGCTCATCCCGGTATTTCGACGGGTTGAGCGATTTGAGCAGGCTGCCGTTGCCGATCACGGCTTTGAGGTTCTGCTGGATGTCGGCGAGGATCGCTTGCACCAGCGGATACGATTCGGGGTGGACGGCGGAGGCGTCGAGCGGATCGTCGCCGCCCATGATGCGCAAAAACCCCGCGGCCTGCTCGAAGGTTTTCTCGCCCAGGCGCGGCACGTCGAGCAGTTGCGTGCGGTTGGCGAACCGGCCTTTGGCGTCGCGGTGCATGACGATGGCGTTCGCCACGCTGCTGGAGAGGCCGGAGACGCGCGCGAGCAGGGGCACCGAGGCGGTGTTCACGTCCACGCCCACGGCGTTGACGCAATCCTCCACCACGGCATCGAGCGAACGGGCCAGGTCGAACTGGCTGACGTCGTGCTGGTACTGGCCGACGCCGATCGACTTGGGATCGATCTTCACCAGTTCGGCGAGCGGGTCCTGCAGCCGGCGCGCGATGGAGACCGCGCCGCGCAGCGAGACATCCATGTCGGGCAGTTCGCGCGAGGCGAATTCGGACGCGGAATACACCGACGCGCCCGCCTCGGAGACGACCACGCTGGTCAGCTTCAGCTCGGGACGCAGTTTGATCAGGTCGCGCGCGAGCTTGTCGGTCTCGCGCGAGGCCGTGCCGTTGCCGATGGCGATGACCGCCACGCGGTGCTTCTCGACGAGCCTGGCCAGCGCGTGCAGCGATCCGTCCCAGTCGTTCTTCGGTTGATGCGGATAGATCACGGCGGTGTCGACCGCCTTGCCGGTCTCGTCCACCACCGCCACTTTCACGCCGGTGCGCACGCCGGGGTCCAGCCCCATGGTGACGCACGGCCCGGCGGGGGCGGCGAGCAGCAGGGCTTTCAGGTTGCGCGCGAACACGTTGATGGCTTCGGTTTCGGCGCGGGCGCGGAGCGCGCCCATCAATTCGAGTTCAAGGTGCATGAAGCTCTTCACGCGCCAGGCGAAGCGCACCGTGTCCATCAGCCAGCGGTCGGCTGGGCGGCCCTGATCCTGGATGCCGAAGCGGGCGGCGATGCGCGCCTCGCAGGGATTGAATGGCGCACTCCAGCCCGGCCGCTCTTCCTCGCTGTCCAGGCGCAGCCGCACATCGAGCATGTCCTCGCGGCGCCCCCGGAAAATCGCCAGCGCGCGGTGCGACGGGATGGTGTTGATGGATTCGGAATAGTCGAAGTAGTCGGCGTACTTTTCCGCCGCGGCCTCCTTGCCCTCGCGCACTTTGGATTCGACGACGCCGTGCTCCAGCACGTATTCGCGCAAGGCCTGCAGCAGGCCCGCATCCTCGGAGAAACGCTCCATCAGGATCTGCCGCGCGCCGTCGAGCGCGGCCTTTGCATCCGCAACGCCGGGGTTGTCGCCCTGCTCGGTGGTGAAGGGCTCGCGCAGATACCCGGCCGCCTCCGCCTCGGGATTCAGCATCGGGTTCGCCAGCAGGGCGTCGGCCAGCGGTTCCAGCCCGGCCTCCCGCGCGATCTGCACCTTGGTGCGCCGCTTCGGCTTGTAGGGCAGGTAGAGGTCTTCAAGATGCGTCTTGTCCTCGGCCAGCGAGATCGCCCGCAGAAGCTCGGGCGTCATCTTGTCCTGCTCGGCGATCGACTTGATGATGGCGGCGCGGCGATCTTCAAGCTCGCGCAGATAACGCAGCCGGTCTTCCAGCATGCGCAGTTGCGCATCGTCCAGCCCGCCCGTCGCCTCCTTGCGGTAGCGCGCGATGAAAGGCACCGTCGCCCCCCCGTCCAGCAAGGCAACGGCGGCGGCGATTTGGGCGGGGGCGGCGGCGATCTCGGCGGCGAGCCGGTGTTCGATGGAGGGGAGCATGGTTCGATCTGCTGAATGGTTTGGCCTTCGTGTCGCGAGGCCGGGGGATGAACTTTACGGGGTGGGCATTATGCCCAAACTCTTCAAACCCAGCGCACCACCGCTTCCATCGGCTGACGTTTTTTCTCCGGCTGCGGGTTGACCCGGTAGCCGAACGCGACCATGACGGCGAGGCCGAAGCGCCCGTCTTCGAGCAGGCCGGCCTCATTCAGCACCTTCTCCGCATTTTCCTGGTTGAATCCCTCGATGGGGCAGGAGTCGATTCCGATCATCGCGGCGGCGGTCATCATGTTGGCCAGGGCGATGTAGGCCTGGCGGCAGCTCCAGTCGAACAGGGCGCGCGGTTCCTGCAGGCGGAAGTCGGTTTCGTGGAATTGCGGGTAGAGCTTGTGGCGGCGGGTGATGGCCTCGTCGGACATTTTCTGCACCTCGCGCATGAAGTTTTCCGTGTAGCCGGAGCCGGGTCGCATGTCCTCCTTGCGCGCCAGGATGGCGACAACGTGGCTGGCGGTGGGGAACTGGCCCTGGGCGCCCCAGCTGACGGCGCGCAGTTTTTCGCGCAGGGCCATGTCCTGAACAACCAGGAAGCGCCAGGGTTCGAAGCCGAAGGAACTGGGCGACAGCCGGCCCGTTTCGAGGATAAGGCGGAAGTCCTCGTCGGGAATCCTGCGCGCCGGGTCGAAAGTCTTGCAGGCGTGGCGGAAGTTGAAGGCTTGCAGGATGGCTTGCTTGTCGATCATGTCGTGGGCTTGCGATGGGGGCGGAAAGAAGCGGAATGAGCATTCTAATCGGGGTGAGCCGCGGTTTTTCCGGATGCCGGGACAATCCGTCATGTCGTGAATTCGATCCATTGTTCGGACAGCCGGGGTAAGCTCGGAAAAACCGCATTATTCGGAACCACCCGCCGATGAACCCGAGCCTGCAGGAATGCTACGACGGCTTTGCCGACACCTACGACGCCAACCGCGGCCTGTTCGACATGGGGCCGGTGTTCGAGGATTTCTGGCAGCGCCTGGCCAGGCGCGATGGCGATGCGCTCGACCTCGGCTGCGGCGCGGGCGAGCCCTTCGCGAAGAATTTCATCGAGCGAGGCTGGCGCGTTACCGGCGTCGATTTCTCCGCCCGCATGCTGCAACTGGCCGAGCGCTACGTTCCGGAGATGCGGCGCATCCACGCGGACATGGCGACGGTGAGCTTCGCGCCGGAAAGCTTCGACGCCGTCACCGCGGTCTATTCGCTGTTCCACCTGCCGCGCGCGCAGCACGCCGCGCTGTTCGGCAACATCCGCTCCTGGCTGCGTCCCGGCGGAAAGCTGCTGTTCACCTACGCCAGCCGCCACTACACCGGCGCCGAAACCTTCGACGGCCATATGGAATTCATGGGCCGGCCGCTTTACTACAGCCACGACACCCTGCAACACCTGCGCGGCATCCTGGCCGACGCCGGCTTCGGCATCGAGGACGAGGCCTGGCGCGAGATCGGCGGCGAGACTTTCCTGTGGGTGACGGCGAAATGATAGAGCGGGCGGCCGCGGGCCTGCTCCGCAATGCCAAAACGAAATGAATTCTTTTGCCCGGGAAACCCTGGATAGCTCAGCTTCGGATTGATTCTCGGAATCGAAATGGAAAAAACACAGCGTGCAGCAAACGCGATCGGGCAGGTCATCGACACCCGTAGTTTCGGGTTTTCCCTGTTTTCCCCCTTCGTGCCATGAACAGATTCCTGCTGATCGCCGCGCTCGCGGTCGCGGCTTATTTCGCGCTTGCCCCCGGCCCCCGCAACCCCGACAGCCCCGAGGCAGTGCCCGGTTCCGGTGTTGCTTCGATCCCCCGCGATGACGCCGATGCCGTCATCGAAAACGCCTTTGCCAAGCACATCGGCAACCTGCAGGTTGCGGGGCAGGGGACGGTGGTGAAGATGCTTCCGGACGACAATGACGGCAGCCGGCATCAGCGCTTCATCGTGCGGCTGGGTTCCGGTCGGACGCTGCTGATGTCCCACAATATCGATCTGGCGCAGCGCATCGATTCGCTGCGCGTCGGTGACGCGGTGGATTTTTACGGCGAGTACGAATGGAACGCCAAAGGCGGCGTGATCCACTGGACGCACCGCGATCCGCAGGGCGTCACCCGGCCGGCTGGATCAGGCATGGCGGGCAGACCTACCAGTGAGGATCGGACGATTACGGCCGATGGCCGGGGCGCGGGGCGGCCGCTTTCAGGAGCCTGCATGCAGCGCGACGCGTGATCCGGCCCTGTTGTTTCAGTGATGAAAAAAGCCGGGGAGCCCCGGCTTTTTTTGCATCATGCCGCTGCCCTTATTGGGCGGGACAGGCCTTGTCGCCGGGGATCTTGCCGGGCAGGCGCAGGAAGGCCTCGAACGGGCCCATCACACTCATGGCTTCCATTTCGGGGCCGGTGAACTTGAGACGGCGCCAAAACATGGCACTCTTCGGGCCGTATTCGCCGGCGCCCATTTCGTTCCAGCGCTCGGTGGTGGCATGCATGGTGTAGTCGACCGAGTGATCCATCTTGGCGTTTTGCACGGCACCGCCGTAGACGCACATGGCCTTGCCATCCTTGTCCTTGATCTTCAATTCGGTCTTGGTGGTCTCGCCGCAGTCGGTGCGGTAGAGGTGAATGATCTTGTAACCGCGATTCTTGTTGTTCCCGATCCATTTTCCGGCCAGGCCATCGGCCAGCTTGGGGTCCTTGTTCCAGGCGTCGCAAACCTGAGCGGTCCACTCGATGGACATCATGGGTGTGGCGTATGCGGTCGTTGCGAATGCCGCCAGGGCGGCCAGCGCGATTGAAGCGAATTTCATGGGTAACTCCTCGTGATCACTATCGGGGTCATTGTCGGAGTACAGCGCATTGGTCATGCCGGGAAGTACATCGCATTGTTTGACGCGTCACGATAATGGTATTGATCGGGCATTGTCAATGCGGAAGCCGGCCCTTTACCGGGCCCATGCAGCCAGGTTCCGTGCCGCGCACCGGCACGGCCAGGCGCTTGCGCTGCCCATGATCCTAAAAACCGCAGTTGACCGCTTATCACCTCAATGGGAGCCGCGTGAGTACTGTGTTTTCTGGCTTCGTCCACGTTCACCTTTTGGGTGACACCGCTACGCACCCGCTGGCACGCCTGGTCGCGCGCCTGCCATTGTCGCTCCTCCTAGCAGGCCCCGGCCTGCGTCGTCATCGCTTCGCGGCAGACACGTGCCCAGACGCACCATCGGACGCGTCCAACTGCGGTTTCTAGGATGATTCTCTTCGAGCAGATTCAACCGCGCTATTTTGAGTGCGCGCAAGACTTCCCGTTTATTTATGGGCGGGAGCGAGGCTTTCTTCGACCAGCCGGATGCGGCGGGCAAGCCGCGCCAGTTCATCCGCATTGCCCAAGGCGGCCGCCTGTTTTTCCTGCAGTTTCAGATAGGTCAGCAATGGCTGCCGCCAGCCGCGGGCGGAAGCGGTTTCCGCGGCCAGGGCCAGGGTGGTTGCATCGGCTTCCTGGCGCATCACCAGCAGGCTGGCATCGAGCAGGCGCGCCAGTGGGTCGCCGATCCCGCTCAATGCTTCATGCCGCTTGCCGGGGGGCGCGTTCACCAGCGCGCGGTGCTGGCTGGGCAGTTGCGCGACGTCGAGCGCATCCCAGTCCAGGGTGAGGAAGCGGTAGTAAGCCTGATCGGCTGCGTTGGGCTCGATCCGCGCGAGTTCGGCATAGCCGGTGCAGGTATCGTCGATCAGCATGGCGCGGCGGGTGGCGCAACGCACCAGCCACAGGCGCGCGGTGTCGGCCACGCGGCCGGCGCCTCCGGTGGCGGCGATCGCCTGCTGGAAATAGCGTTCGGCCAGCTTGTTTTCACCCAGCAAGGCGTGTTTCCGATAGCGCTCGATGAGGTCGGCTGAATCGGTTTTCCAGTCGGGCGGCGGCGGGCCGCCGCTGCCGCAGGCGGTGAGCAGGAGGAGGCCGGCGAGTGCGAGCAGGAGCTTCATGGCAGTTTCACCTCGGGATCGCGCTTGAACGGCCATTTCTTGTTGATTTCATTGACCAGCGCATTGGCCTTGCGCACCGCATCGTCAATCTCTGTCCGCAGTTCGGCCATGTCCTGGGTGCCTTCCTTGACGTTGACGGAAATGTCCACGGCGTTGCTCATCAGGGCATCGGCTTTCTTCAGGCTGGACTGCGCATCATTCAACATCAACCGCACCTGCGCCAGCGATTCGTGCGCATTTTCGGCGATGCCGTCGGGCGCGAACAGCCATCGATCGGTCCTGGTCGCCATGCCGTCGACTTTCAACGCCAGACCGTCGAGTCTGGCGACGAGCGCACGGATGTTGTCGAGGGAATCGGTCACCGCACGGGCTTTTTCAGGGCTGCCGAGCACGCCTTCGAGCATGCCATATTCGCCGGTCATGCGTCCGGTCAGGGTTTTGACGTTGGCAAGCGCGGCGTTGATGTCGCCATCCTTGCGGGTGAGGTGCTCGATGTTGGCGAGAATGGCCTTGACCCGTTCGAGCAGTTCCGGGATTTCCTTGCTGATGTCGGAGCTGAGCAGCAGCATGGTGGAGTCATCGGGCAGCATGGGCGCGTCGAGGTCGGGCGAGTCGACACGAATCCGGGCGCCGCCGACGATGGGTTTGTCGAGGGTGAAGGTGCTGTTTTCCTTCAGCCACCTGGCGTCGCGGCCGAGAAATTCGGCGTGGATGATGATGCCGCCGTAATCGTTCAGGCCCAGGGTGGTGACGCGGCCGATTTCAATGCCGGAAAACACGATCGGCACGCCCGGGGCGACGTTGTCGGCGCTGGCCGCGGCCAATTGCAGATGGAAGGTGTCTTCAAAAAAGCCGCGCGCATGCAGCAGATAGACGATGAAGACGCCGGCCAGCAGCAGCGATGCGGCAGCGAACAGCCCGACCTTGAAATGCAGTTTGTTCATTCCGAATGAGGCGCCTCGTTGTAGAGAACCTGGTTCCAGCTGAAGTCGAAAATCTCCCAGTCGCCCGCCATCGCCGCCTGGGCTGCCAGTTGCCGGATGAAAGCAGGATAGGGCACATCGTAAAGCATGGCGCCGGGGCGGTCGATGACCAGGCGGGGGTGCTCCAGGATCAGCGCGCGTGCCAGCTTGGTGGCGAAGCGCTGGGCAGCGGTCATGTCGGGATCGCGCAGCAAGGCGATGCAGGCATATCCCAGTTGATCCAGTATGGCCTGCGCCTGCCGCGTCGACTCGGCTGCGCCAACATTGCGCTGATACAGGGGAATCAGCGCAATGTTGTCGATCGCCGACAGATTCGCCCGTAGCGGCAGATCGGGCGCGACGCGCGCGACGTCGTCAGGCAGGGCGTCGACCGCGGCCGCCAGCGCCGTGCGGTCGTCAAACAGGGTCAGACGTATTTGAGCGCTAATGACACCACCTCGATCGCCACGATGGCGAAGAATACCCGCATCATGCCGCGCAGAACGGAGACGGGCACCATGAACAGTTTTTTAGGCGTCTCCAGCCCGGCGGTCACCGGGATCAGGGTGACCGCAAGTCCGAACAGCGCGCATTTGGCGAACATGCCGACGACGATATGGAAATCGAATACCTTCGCGATGGTCCGGGTGTAGGGCTCGAAGCCTGCCGTGCCGACGCCGTAGATGGCGAGGTAAGCCATCAGCAGGGCGATCAGTCCGGCCAGTCCCGCCAGGGTGACGACCGAAATCACCCCGCCGATCAGCCGCGGCAGAAACTCGAACTGCATTGGCGGAACCTTGCAGTGGGCCAGCGCATCCAATTCGTTGTTCACCTTCATCAGCGCCACTTCGGTGTTGATGGCGCTGCCGGAGCGCAGCGCGACGAACAGTGCGGTGAGGAAGGGCAGCAGTTCCAGAACCAGCACGCGGATGGTCATTTCGCTGGCGAATTCGGTGAGGCCGAAGTCGCGTGCGGTGGACAGGATGATGCTGATGATGAGCCACGAAATAACCAGCGCGTAGCCAAGAAAAACATGCAGAATCTGCACCGAGGTAAAGTAGATCTGCTTCACGACCACGTCGAAGGTGGCGCTGTTCCAGGTGGAGCGGTGCAGCAGCAGCAAACCGGCCCTGGCAAGAAAGGCCAGCATGCCGTACGACACGGCAAACCAGCCGACGACCCTGGCGCCGAGCGATTCGATGGAGGTCGTGAGGAAATTCATGGCGGCATCTTAACGCCGTCCGGCGCGCTTGTGCCATTGGCTGCTTGCGCCATCGGGCGGCGGGGCATACAGTTTTGCAGTGAGATGGAGAGGTACACGATGAAAG
>JAUPLV010000156.1 GCA_030836725.1 Pseudomonadota bacterium
CAGCACGGCTCATGGTTTTTCCTCGGCGAGATCTACACCGACCTGCCGCTGACGGTGGACGAACCCGAAGCCGGCCACTGCGGCACCTGCCAGGCCTGCCTCGACGTCTGCCCGACACAGGCCATCGTCGCGCCCTACACGGTCGATGCGCGACGCTGCATCTCCTATCTCACCATCGAACTCAAGGGCGGCATCCCACTGGAACTGCGCCCCTTGCTGGGCAACCGCATCTACGGCTGCGACGACTGCCAGCTGGCCTGTCCATGGAACCGCTTTGCGCAGACCGCCTCCCTGCCTGATTTCGAAGTGCGGAACGGACTCGACAGCGCCCGCCTGGTGGAACTGTTCGCCTGGAGCGAGAGCGACTTCAATGAACGTCTGGCGGGCTCGCCGATCCGCCGCATCGGCCACGAACGCTGGCTGCGCAATATCGCCGTCGCGCTCGGCAACGCGCCGCCCTCCCCCGCCATCCAGGCCGCGCTCGGCACACGGCTGGACCATCCTTCGGAACGGGTGCGCGAGCACGTGGCCTGGGCGATCGAACGCCAGCAATCAACGTAGTCAACGTAGCCCGGATGCAGCGCAGCGAAATCCGGGATATCGCGGCCTCATTCACCAAATCCACCCTGTTGCGCCTCACATGCCCAGTCATGCGGAAGCAGGCCGCGTTCGACATACCGGTGAATCGTTGAATGCGGCCAGTCAATCGCTCGTGTCGCATGGCCATGTTTCACCGGATTGATATGCACATAATCGACATGCGCCTGCAGGTCGCGCGCGTCACGAATGGTGTGCTCCCAGAATCGCCTTTGCCACAGACCATATTCACCGCGGGCATCCTTTTCCAGGCTCACGCCCTCGCGCAGCAGATGTCGGGTAAAACGCGCCTTGATCAGCCGCAGCCGGTGTGCGTATCCCGAATCGTCTGGCGGCATCGTCCACACCGCGTGCCAGTGATCGGGCAGCACAACCATTGCATCGATGGTGAAGGGCAATTCGCGCCTCACTGTCCGAACGATGTGGCGCAACGCGTCAACATGGTCGACGAGCAGGCCACGGCGGCGGTCACGGAGATTGACCGTGGAGAAGAACGTCCCGCCGGCAACCCGGCTTCGACGATAGGCAACCATGCGCGAAGCTTACCCCACGTTCCCCCCACGGGCACCCATCGTAGCCAGGATGCAGCGTAGCGAAATCCGGGAGGACGGCGAATCATCTTGTGCCCGCCCCCGGATTCCATTTCATTCCATCCGGGCTACGATCCGCATCGCCTCGCGCGCGATGGATTAATTCACGCGCAATTCGGCGTGTGCATGCCGGATCACCGACGCCCCCGACGTCAGCGCGAGACCGGCCAGCACCAGCGCCACCGCGATATCCGGCCAGCCCTGCGCCGTCGCCCACACCCCGGCCGCCGCGCCCATCACCGCCAGGTTGCCCAGGGCGTCATTACGCGAGCACAGCCATACCGAGCGCGCCTGCGCGTCGCCCTGGCGGTGCGCGTAGAGCAGCGCCGCGACACCGACATTGACCGCCAGCGCCAGCAAACTCACCCAGCCCATGATGAACGGTTCCGGCACCACGCCGGCCGACCACTGCCAGGCCGACTTGCCGAGCACGAGTACGCCGTATCCGATCATCAGCCAGCCTTTCCACAGTGCGGTGCGCGAACGCCACACCGGAGCCAGCCCGAGCACGAACAGCGCGACGCCGTAGTTGGCCGCGTCGCCAAGGAAGTCGACCGCGTCGGCCAGCAGCGACACCGACTGCGCCGCGAAGCTGGCGACGATCTCGACGCCGAACATCAGCGCGTTCAGCGCCAGCGCGATCCACAGCGCGCGCCGGTAGCGCGGATCGGGCGCCGCCGTGTTGCATACCGAGCCGCAACCGCACTCGCTCATGATGGATGCCGTCGCGTGCGGCCCTGCGGGTAGAATGATGTCTTTTCCATTCCGCTATTTTGTCCCCGATGCCCAAGAGCGGCCAGTCCCCCTCCCCAACCCTCCCCCGCTCGCGGGAGAGGGCGCAAACGCTGGGCCCAGAGCGACCCATCGGCGTATTCGATTCCGGCATCGGCGGGCTGACGGTTGTCCGCGCGCTGATGGAGCGCCTGCCCTACGAGAACATCGTCTATTTCGGCGACACCGCGCGCGTGCCCTACGGCGTGAAATCGGTCGAGACCATCGCCCATTTCACCACCGAGATCGCGCAGTTCCTGCTGGAAAAGGACGTCAAGCTGCTGGTCATCGCCTGCAACACCATGGCGGCGGTGGCGGCGCAGGTGGTCAAGGACCTGTCGCCGGTGCCGGTGCTCGACGTCATCGACGCCGGCGCCGTGTCGGCGCGCGGCGGCAGGAAGATCGGCGTCATCGGCACCCCCACCACCATCAACAGCAACGCCTACGCCCGCGCCATCCACGAATACGCACCCGATTCGCGCATCCATTCGCAGGCCTGCGCGCTGTTCGTGCCGCTGGTGGAGGAAGGCTGGCTCGACCACGAAGTGACACGATTGACCGCGCAGGATTATCTGAAGCCGCTGCTGGCCGAGCATATCGACACCCTGGTGCTGGGCTGCACCCACTACCCGCTGCTGAAACCGCTGCTGCGCCAGGTGGTCGGCGACGAGGTCGCGCTGGTCGATTCCGCCGAGGCCATGGCCGAGCAGGTCGCCGCGGTCCTGGCCGAAAAACATCTGGCCAATCCTGGCCCGGCCCAGCCGCGCTACGACTTCTACGTCACCGACGTGCCGCTGCGCTTCCAGACCATCGGCGAGCGGTTTCTGGGGCGCACCTTGAACAACGTGCACGTGGTGAAGTGGTGAGCAAGCCGGCACGATGACCGTTCCGACGCGCCTGTTACTCGGCCGCCACCCGCCTCGACGATTCGCCGAACACCCAACTCAAGGCTAGCCCGGCGGAGAAGGCATCACGGCTTTCCACAAGCGGACTGCGCTCGAACACAACCCCGGCCAGGTTGTCGTGGCGGATGAAGCCGCCGACCCAGTAATGGGGAAAACGCTTCGACAGGGACAGGAAAACCTGCGAGCCGGAATACCCGCCCTGCGCGCTGTAAGCCGGGCGTTCCGGAGTCGCAGCGGACGGATCGACCGAATAGAAGTACGCGTTGTATTCGCGGTCGTTGAAATACGGGCCAAGCTGAAAGCCGAGCTTCCATCCGGAAAAACCGGCCGGGTCGCGCATCTCCAGATCGAGATTGGGCGAAAACAGCCAGCCGATTTTCCTGGGCTCAGGCTCGACCGTGATGGCGGCGCGAACCGGCATCCGAAAATCCAGCGTGGTCTTTCGATCGGGCGAACGCCAGAGATGGACGTTGACAGTCGGCCCCAGCTCGACGGCGGGCTCGAGGTCGGCCATGCCGCGACGCAGCGGGTTGTCTTCGCTGTTCACCGGGATCGTGCCGTTCAGGCTGAGATCGACCTCGATCCTGTCGCTGTCGAACAGCAGGCCGCTCAGCCCGCCGCGGTCCACTTTCAGAAGTTCTCCGCGATAAACGAAATAGGGAATCGGCAAAACGTAGGCGCCCGTTTCGGCCGAGCCACGGTAGTCGGGCAGGCTCAGCACGGCAACGCCGGCGCCGATTTCCCATAGCGGCAGGGTTTCCGCATGGCTGGACAGCGACATCGGCAGAGCAGCCAGGAAAGCCGCGACCGCCGATATTCGAATCCTGGATTTCGTCATGAATGTGCGTTCCGTTCGCAGGATATGGCGGAGGGCCGGGGTCACACGTCGCCCGCGTCCGGCGGATTGATGCCCGATAGCCGGGATCGCTCGACAAGGCAATCGTAATCGCCCGTCTCATAGTCGCGGCAGACGATCGGCCGGCGCTCGTAAATGGTGCATCGAAACGTGCTTCGATCCAGCGCCGCGCACCAGCCGTCATCCAGGCGGCGCATCACCCATCCACCCCAGCGGTCCTGGGCGGTGAATTCCAGCGGGACATCGTCCTCCCCCATCAGCAACACTTCCAGCCTGCAACAGCAGGCCTCGCAGGTGGCGCACGAGATGGCCGCAGGCTCGTCCGTCCCGCCCTTGTCGTTTGTTGGGTTCATGTTGAACATTGTGCCACTGCGGAAGGAATTTCAAGGCGCCTCGCGCAGACTGCCGCAAGCAATTCCGTCCGGGTATGTTTTGGCCGGCAATCCGCCCACCCCTCGTTCCGCCCGACATGCAGGAAAAGAAAAAATAGGCAAGCGTGATTAAAAAATGGCGTAAATAAAACAGCAAAGTTGTATGGAAACAACAAGCCCAGCCTTGCCTACGAATCATTCCACCAATCCGTTCAGGTGCGATGGCACGGCTAGTATCATGATTACCGAACAGTTTTTTCAATCAGGGGAGATCGGGATGTTGCTCAGAAAAAGCGCCTTGGCGTTGTTGGCTTCCACATTGTTTAGCCAGGCCGCCTACGCGACCACGGAGGTTCTATACATAACGGACGGTGATAGCACGACCATTCAGTCGGCTGAGTTCGCCTTAACCGTGTATGGTGTATAGTCGAGGCACTAGCCGGAGGTTGAGTATGGAACAAACCGAATACAAACAGTTGGTTGCGCGTCTGGAAGGTCTGACAGACGAGCAGTT
>JAUPLV010000157.1 GCA_030836725.1 Pseudomonadota bacterium
GGTGCTGCGGGCGTGTCTTTCAGACGGGCCACCCTGCGCTCGACTTCGCGTACCGACAGCCCCTTGGTCTCGATCTCATGCGCCAGCTCCCGCTGCGCGCCCGCCTGCAAAGGCAGCAGCGCGCGCGCATGGCCCATTTCGATCAGCCCCGCGGTGAGCATGTTCTGCACCGGGTGCGACAGATTGAGCAACCGCAGCAGGTTGGAAACCGCCGCGCGAGACTTGCCGACCGCCTTCGCAACGGCGTCATGCGTCATGCCGAATTCGTGAATCAGGCGTTGCAGGCCGTGAGCCTCGTCGATGGCATTGAGGTCCTCGCGCTGAATGTTCTCGATCAGCGCCATCGCCGCCACCGCCTCGTCGGCCACTTCGCGCACCAGCACCGGAATTTCGCTCAGGCCAGCCAGTTGCGCGGCGCGCCAGCGGCGTTCGCCCGCGATGATCTCGAAACCGCCCGCGACTTCGCGCACCAGGATCGGCTGCATCAGCCCCTGCGCGCGAATGGAATCGGCCAGCTCCTGCAGCGATTCGCTGTCCATCAGGGTGCGCGGCTGGTACTTACCGGGCGCCAGATGCGACACGTTCATCATGCGCAGGTCGCCCTGCGGCGGCGCGGCGTTGTCTTCGCCGCCGAGCAGCGCATCGAGTCCGCGCCCGAGCCCTTTAAGTTTGGCCATCTGTTTTCTCCCTGGCTGTCAGGCCGGCTCGCTTGAGGATCTCTTCGGCCAGCTCCATATAGGCACGCGCGCCCTTGCACTGGGGTTCGTAGGCCAGCACCGGCAGCCCGTGGCTGGGCGCCTCGGCCAGCCGCACGTTGCGCGGAATCACGGTGTCGTAAACCTTGTCGCCGAAATGCTGCTTGATCTGGTCCGACACCTGCTGCGCCAGCGAACTGCGCGGATCGAACATCACGCGCAACAGGCCTTCGATGCGGATTTCCGGATTCAGACGCTGCTTGACCTTCTTGATGGTGGCGACCAGATCGGTCAGCCCTTCGAGGGCGTAGTACTCGCACTGCATCGGGATCAGCACGGCCTCCGCCGCGGCAAAGGCGTTGACGGTCAGGAGATTCAGCGTCGGCGGGCAATCCATCAGGACAAAGTCGTAGTCGTCGGCCACCTGCGCGAGCGCGACCTTCAGCCGCAAATCGCGCTGCTCCAGGTTCACCAGATCGATCTCCGCGCCCGCAAGCTCGCGGTTGGCCGGGATGACGTCGAAATGGCCCGGTTCCGAGCGCATCCGCGCGTCACGCACGCTCACCTGATTCAGGAGAATCTGGTACACGGTCGGCAGCGCGGTACGTTTTTCGATGCCCGAACCCATGGTCGCGTTGCCTTGCGGGTCAAGGTCGGCCAGCAGCACCCGCTGCCCGAGTTCGGCCAAGGATGCGGCCAGGTTCACCGCCGTGGTGGTTTTTCCCACCCCGCCTTTTTGGTTGGCGATAGCCAAAATTCTCATGCAGCACGCTCCAGTACGATCAAATGACGGGTCGCCTCAAGTCCGGGCACAACGAGCGCGTGGTCGGCGCTCACTCTCACCTCACCCGGCAACACGGCGATCTCTTCGTTCGGATACAGGCCCTTCATCGCCAGCCAGCGGCCCGACGGCTTCAGCAGATGACGGGTCAGCATGACGAATTCCCTGAGGTCGGAAAACGCGCGCGAGGTAATGACATCGAAACCGGCTTCGGGCCGGTAATCCTCCACCCTGCCCGTCACCACTTCCAGGTTGGACAGCCCCAGCTCGGCCTTAACCTGAAGCAGGAAGGCGGTTTTTTTGGCGATGCTGTCGATCAGCGTCACCCGCAATCCCGGCCGTGCAATCGCCAGCGGAATACCCGGCAAGCCGCCGCCGCTGCCGACATCGATCGCCGTGGGCGGGCGCAGCCCGGCGTCCGCCCCCTCCCCCGCTGGGGGAGGGTTGGGGAGAGGGCGTGCGGCAAGAATTTCGTCGAAAACCGGCACCGCCGCCAGCGAGTCCAGCAGGTGATGGCTGACCATCCGCCCGGTGTCGCGCACCGCAGTGAGGTTGTACACGCGGTTCCATTTATCCAGCAGCGCCAGATAGGCCAGGAGCTTCGCCTCGGCGCCATCGGGCAAGGCAAGCCCCAGGGCGGCGATGCCCGATGCGAGTTGTTGTTCGACGCTCATGCGCTCGTCACCCGGTTTGGGCATTACGCTTGCCCCCCTTCCCGCGTGCGGGAAAGGCTTGGGGAGGAGGCGGCGTCCGGCTTGAAGCCGCGCTTGGCGTAGACCAGCAGCACCGAGATCGCCGCCGGGGTGATCCCCTGCAAACGCGCCGCCTGCCCCAGCGTCTCGGGACGCGCCTTCTGCAGGCGCTGGCGAACCTCCATCGAAAGCCCGGTGAGGAGGCTGTAATCGAGGTCGAGCGGCAGGCGCAGGGATTCCTGCTCGCGCTGCCGATCCACTTCCAGGTTCTGGCGGTCGATGTACCCCTGGTATTTCGCGGCGATTTCGACCTGCTCGGCTACGCGCGGGTCAGGCTCCCCTTCCCCGCCGCCCGGCAGCGCGATCACCTGCGCGTAACTCAGATTCGGGCGGCGCAGCAGTTCGAACAGGCTGTATTCGTGGTCGATCGGCTGGCCGATCAGGCGGGTGGCGGCCTCGACCGGAAGGGTCGCCGGGTTGACCCAGGCTGATTTAAGCCGCTCGGTCTCGCGCGCAACCGCGTCCCGTTTGCGGTTGAAGGCATCCCAGCGCGCGTCGTCGACCACGCCCAGATTTCGCCCGGCTTCGGTCAGGCGCATGTCGGCGTTGTCCTCGCGCAGCTGCAGGCGATATTCGGCGCGGCTGGTGAACATGCGGTAGGGCTCGGAGACGCCGCGCGTGATCAGGTCGTCGACCAGCACGCCGAGGTAGGCCTCATGCCGCCCAGGGCTCCAGGACGGCATTTCCCGGGCCAGCAAGCCCGCGTTAATGCCGGCCAGCTGTCCCTGCGCCGCAGCTTCTTCGTAGCCGGTGGTGCCATTGATCTGCCCGGCGAAAAACAGCCCGGCGATCGTTTTGGTTTCGAGCGAGGCCCTGAGGTTGCGGGGGTCGTAGTAATCGTATTCGATGGCGTAACCGGGGCGCAGGATGTGGGCGCGTTCCAGCCCGGGAATCGAGCGCACGATGGCGAGCTGCACGTCGAACGGCAACGAGGTCGAGATGCCGTTGGGATAGATTTCGTGGGTGGTCAGGCCTTCCGGTTCGAGAAAGACCTGATGCGAGGCCTTGTCGGCGAAGCGGGTGATCTTGTCCTCGATCGAGGGGCAATAGCGCGGCCCCACGCCTTCGATCACGCCGGTATACATCGGCGAGCGGTCGAGTCCGCCGCGGATGATCTCGTGAGTTTCCGCCGTGGTGTGGGTGATCCAGCACGGACGCTGTTCCGGGTGCATCGCAGCGTCGCCCATGAAGGAAAACGCCGGCGCGGGGTCGTCGCCTGGCTGCACCTGGGTCCGGCTGAAATCGATGGTGCGCCCGTCGATGCGCGGCGGGGTGCCGGTCTTCAGCCGCCCCGCTGGCAAATTCAGTTCCCGCAGCCGCGCCGCCAGCGACACCGCGGGCGGGTCGCCCATCCGCCCGGCCGCGAAGTTTTCCAGCCCCACGTGCACCAGACCCGCGAGGAAGGTGCCGGCGGTCAGCACCACCGCACGTCCGCCAAAGACGATGCCGAGCTGGGTTTTCACGCCGACCACGCGGTCGCGGTCGAGCACCAGGTCGTCCACCGCCTGCTGGAACAGGGTGAGGTTGGGCTGGTTTTCCAGCCGCCGGCGGATCGCCGCCTTGAACAGCACGCGATCGGCCTGCGCCCTTGTGGCGCGAACCGCCGGACCTTTTGAGGAATTGAGAATGCGGAACTGGATCCCGGCCTCGTCGGTGGCCAGCGCCATGGCGCCGCCCAGCGCATCGACTTCCTTGACCAGGTGCCCCTTGCCGATGCCGCCGATCGAGGGGTTGCACGACATCGCGCCCAGGGTTTCGATGTTGTGCGTGAGCAGCAGCGTCCTGACGCCCATGCGCGCGGCCGCCAGCGCAGCCTCGGTGCCGGCATGACCGCCGCCGACGACAATGACATCGTAGGATTCCGGGAATTTCATGGACGCATTCTACCCGTTGCCTGCCCCTGTTTCACGTGAAACACCACCCGCCTGGCCTTTCAGCCAGCCGCCTTCGCCTCCAGCGCTTCCCAGCGCTCCAGCGCTTCGAGCAGATCGGCGTCGATGGCCTCGCTGCGGCCGTGCAGCGCCGTGGCGTCCGGCGAGCCGGACTGGTACAGCGCCGGGTCGGCCAGCCGGGCGGCGATCTGCGCCTGCTCCGCCTCCAGTTTCTGAATCTGGGCGGGCAGGGTTTCGAGTTCGCGCGCCTCTTTGTAACTCAGCTTGCTCTTGAGCGCGGCTTTCGCCGGCGCGGGCTGCGCCTTCGCCGGTGTCCGCGAGCTTTCCGGCGCGGCGCGCTGCTGGCGCTGCCGCCAGGCAAGCCAGTCGGCATAGCCGCCAACGATCTCGGTCAACTTGCCGTCGCCCTCGAACACGATGGACTGGGTAACGACGTTGTCGAGGAAAGTGCGGTCGTGCGAGACGATCA
>JAUPLV010000056.1 GCA_030836725.1 Pseudomonadota bacterium
TGGGAATCTGGTGGAAGCGGACATCTGCCAGCACTGCCTGAAAGAAGTCCTGGAGAAGTACCTGCGAATCACCGAAGACGACCCGTTCGATCCAAAGTACAAGCAGAGCGACGAAGCCGACAAGGCGTACCAGGAACACCAGTTGCAACAAATCCTGTCCACAGAAAAGTTTTTAAAGAATTTCCGTGAGGCGGTGCAGGCCAAGCACCAGAAGGATGCGGCAGACAAGACCGTTTAGCGTCAGAAACAGCGCGGAGGCCAGCACGGCCTCCGCGCTGCGTTAACGGAACCGTATCCAGCGAACACGACCTGATTCATTCGTGAATCTCGCCATCGACATAGAGCCAGAGCCCGTCGACCCGCTCGAAACGGCTGGTTTCGTGCAACCTGAAGGCGCGGCCATTCAATTTGTAGCGCGCGACGAATTCCACTGTCGCATGGGTTTCATCCAGCGGCATGTAGGCTTTCACCGTCAGCCCCAGCCATTTCGGACTCGGGCTGGCGTCCAGATCAAGCGACCCGGGGCGTTTTTCCGGATGCCAGGTGGCCCGCAGATAATCTTCTCGGCCCAAAACGAAAGCGCTGTAGCGCGAGCGCATCAAGGTTTCCGCATCCGGCGCGGACTCGCCCGCATGAAAGCGCCCACAGCAGGTTTCATAGGCGCGGCCCGATCCGCAGGGACAGGCCGGATTCACCTTCATTTCCGCGGACAGCGCAGCTGATTTTTGATGTGGGGCCATACCGCGTCGAGCATGGCGGACTGAGCCTTTTCGTTGGGATGGATTCCGTCGGCCTGCATCATGCCGGGGACCACGCCCACCTCGCAGACGAAGCACGGCACATGGGTGATTTTTTCGGCGCGTGCCACCTCGCCATACAGCTTCGCCACCGCACTGGCGTAAGCCTTGCCGTAATTCGGCAGCACCGGCGCTTCCAGCAGCGCAACCCAGGCGCCGCTCGCCTTGGCCTGGCGGATCAGGCCCTGCAGGTTCTGCCGGATCACGCGGGGCGACGTGCCGCGCAGGGCATCGTTGCCGCCCAGCGAGATCAGCACGCCATGCGGATGTTGCCGTTCAAGCGCCGGGGCAAGGCGCTGCAGGCCATTTTGCGTGGTGTCGCCGCTGACGCTGGCGTTGACCACGCGCCACCGCGGCGCAACTTTTTTCAGGCGCGCGTCGAGCAGATCAACCCAGCTTTGCCCCGCTGCCAGGCCGTAGCCGGAACTCAGGCTGTCGCCGACGATCAACAGGGTACATTGGCTGGCCGCAGCCCAACCCGGCAGCCAAAACAACCATAACAGCATCCACACGCGATAATTCATTCATTCACCTTGACCTGGCTCCATCCCAATGACGCTCCCAGACAGCGCCCAGTTCCCCGTCGTCATCGCCCGCGCGCTGTCGCAGCGCGTGACCACTGCCGACGGCGCGCTCGCCATCCTCAACGAAATCGAGCTATCCGTCAAAGCCGGGGAAACGCTCGCCATCACCGGGGCTTCCGGCTCCGGCAAGTCCACCCTGCTGGGGCTGCTGGCGGGGCTCGACCAGCCCTCGTCGGGTGAAATCGAGCTGCTCGGCCAGCGCCTCGACGATCTCGACGAGGACGCCCGCGCGCGCCTGCGTGCCGGTCGCATCGGTTTCGTGTTCCAGTCGTTCCAGCTGTTGCCCGCGCTGACCGCGCTGGAAAACATCTTGTTGCCGCTTGAACTGGCCGGCCGCGCCGATGCCCGCGAACGCGCCACCCACTGGCTCGAACGCGTCGGCCTTACCGCACGCGCCGGCCACACGCCGCGCCAACTGTCCGGCGGCGAGCAGCAGCGCGTCGCCATCGCCCGCGCCTTCGCCACCGATCCCGAAATCGTCTTCGCCGACGAACCCACCGGAAATCTCGATGCCGACACCGGCGCACGCATCATTGAGCTGTTGTTCGAACTCAATGCCTCCGCCCACACCACCCTGATCCTGGTCACCCACGACGACGCGCTGGCGGCACGCTGCCAGCGGCGGCTACATCTGGTCGCAGGGCATATTCAGAAGGCGGCGCGCGCATGACCTTCATCCGGCTCGGCCTGTGGCTGCTGCGGAGGGAGCGCACCAGCGGCGAATGGCGGGTGCTGCTGCTGGCGCTCATCATCGGCGTCGGCAGCGTCAGCACCACCGGCTTTCTCGGCGACCGCATCAAGCGCGTCATGAGCGAACAGGGCGCCAGCTTTCTCGGCGCCGACCTGCTCGTCACCAGCCCACGTCCGATTGCAACCTGGCCCAGTCATGCACTTCGAACCAGCGGCGCGCTCGAATTCGCCAGCATGGTCAGCCGCGGCGACGCTTTCCAGTTGGCGACGCTGCGCGCGGTCGACGCATCTTATCCGCTGCGTGGCGAGGTACGCATCGCCGACCGTCCGTTCGAAACCGGCACGCCGCGCCCGGCGCAGCCGCCGCCCGGCGCGATCCATGTCGATCAGGAATTGCTGGCGCTGCTGGATGCGCGGGTAGGCGATGCGGTGCGGATCGGCGAGGCCGAATTTCGCATCGCCGGCGTGGTGACCGAGGAACCCGGCCAGCTCGGCGGCGTGTTCGGTTTCGCCCCGCGCGTGTTCCTGCGCGCCGACGAAGTCGCACAAACCAGCGTGCTACAGCCCGGCAGCCGGCTCACCTATATCTACCAATTCGCGGGCGAACCCGATCAGCTTGCCGCATTCAGCGCCGCGCTGAAACCCGCGCTCGACAGCACCCAGCGCCTCATCGGTTCGCGCGAAGGCGTCGAGACCCTGCGCGGCGCTTTCGCCAACGCCGACCGCTACATCCAGCTCACCGCGCTGATCAGCCTTTTGCTGTCGGTGGCCGCCATCGCCATCGCCGCGCATCGCCACGCGCTGCGCCATTACGATCAGGCAGCCCTGCTGCGCTGCTTCGGCGCCACCACGGCGCAACTGCGTGCGCTCTATGCCGCCCAGCTGCTGACGCTGGGACTGCTCGGCAGCATCCTGGGCGTGGCGATCGGCGCGCTGACGCAGCAGGCGCTGGCGGGGCTGATCCTGCCGGACGCCGTCACCCGCCTGCCGTCGCTCGGCCTGGCGCCTATCGGAGTCGCCGTCGCCAGCGGCCTCCTGGCGCTGGCGGGCGCCAGCCTGCCCGCCCTGATGCGACTGATCCGCGTGCCGCCGCTACGCGTCCTGCGGCGCGATCTGCCGCCGTTGCCGGCCGCCGCCTGGATCGGCGCGGCGGTCAGCGGGTCGGCGCTGCTGAGCCTGATCGCCTGGTACGCGGGCGATGTCAAACTGGTCGGTATCTTCGTCGGCGCGCTGGCTGCGCTGGTCGTCGTACTGGCCCTGCTGGCACGGCTGGCGCTGGTGGCCGGGCGCGGCGTGCAGCGGATCAGCTACGGGCCGCTGCGCTTCGGCCTCGCGCAACTGCTGCGCCACCGCTTCGACAGCACGCTGCAGCTCGGCGCCTTCACCCTGGCGCTATTTCTGGTGGCCCTGCTGGCGCTGGTGCGCAGCGACCTCATCGACGGCTGGCGCCGGCAGTTGCCGCCGCGGGCGCCCAATTACTTTCTGGTGAACATCGCGCCGCACCAGCAGGACGCGGTGGCCGAGTATCTGTCGCAGCACCGCCTGCAGGCGTCCGAACTCTATCCCATGGTGCGCGGCCGCCTGGTCAGCAAGAACGGCATCCCCATCGCCGACACCCTGCCGCCGGAAGCGCGCGACAGCAACACCCTGCGGCGCGAACTCAACCTCACCTGGACCGCCGTGCTGCCCGCCAACAACGCCGTGCTGGCCGGGCGCTGGCACGGCGACCCGCGCGCCGCCGCACCCGTAAACGATACGCCGGTGGGTGCACCCGTAAAGGGTACGCCGGTGGGTACCCCGCTGCTGCGCAGCGACCCTTCCACAGAAATCTCGGTCGAATCCGGAATGGCCGAGCGTCTGAATCTCGCCATCGGCGAAACGCTCGGTTTCCAGATCGGCGACCAGACGCTCGCCGCCCGCATCACCAGCATCCGCAGCGTGAAGTGGGACTCGATGCAGCCCAACTTCTTCGTCATCTTCGCGCCCGGCCAGCTCGACGCGCTGCCCGCCAGTTCCATCGCCAGCGTCCACATCCCTCCGGACGCCGCCGGCGTGCTGCCCGGCTTCATCAAGACCTTTCCCGGCATCACCGTGCTCGCGCTCGACAAGCTCATCGCCAACATCGAGGCGGTATTCGCGCAGATCATCGGCGCGATTCAACTGCTGCTGGGATTTCTGCTCGCCGCCGGCATGGCGGTCGTGGTCGCCACGCTGCTGGCCAGTCTCGACGCGCGCCAGCAGGAAGCGGTGCTGCTGCGCACCCTGGGCGCCCAGCGCGCCTATCTGGCCAAGGGGCTGTGGAGCGAGTTCATCGCGCTCGGCGTGCTGGCCGGCCTGCTCGCCAGCATCTGCGCCGAAATCGCCATGGCGCTGATCGCCGACCGCCTGTTCGACCTGCCGGTCCGCCCGCATCCCTGGCTATGGCTCACCCTGCCGGTGGCCGGTGCGCTGCTGGTGGGGGTGAGCGGCTGGCTGACCACGCGGCACATCACCCGCGTGCCGCCGATGCAGTCGATCCGGGCGCTGGGGTGAAGTATTGGGGGGCGCCGCCCCGGAAACGCAGCAGTTCTTCCTTGCCGGGGGTTTTGATACCCTTCGGCCTTTCCTTCCTTATCCGCCGACCATGAACGAACAAATTCAAACGCCGGATCGGCTTCGCCCGCGAGGCATCCGGACTTCTTTGCCGCAGCCCGAAGTGCGCCTGATCGGCCCCGCATGAAGCGAGCCGCCCCCTCCGCCCCCCCTTCGCCCAAAACGGCATACGCCGATCCGCTGGCGGAAGTGTTGCGCCCCGGCCAGTCGATCGAACTTCTGAAGGAGCTGCACATCCTGACGCGCGACGGCAAGCTCAACCAGGACAGCCGCCGCAAGCTGAAGCAGGTCTACCACCTGTGCAATTTCATCGAGCCCCTGCTGAACGATGTGCTGGGCCGGCAGGACACGCTGACGCTGGCCGACCATGGCGCCGGCAAGTCCTATCTGGGTTTCATCCTGTATGACCTGTACCTGAAGGATCGGCCGGGGGCTCACATTTACGGCATCGAAACGCGCGACGAGCTGGTGGAAAAGTCGCGCGAGCTCGCGGCGCGGCTGGGCTTTCCGCGCATGAGCTTTTTGAACGCGACGGTGGCGGAATCGACCCAATCGGAGTCGCTGCCGCCGACCATCGACATCGTCACCGCGCTGCACGCCTGCAATACCGCGACCGACGACGCCATCCAGTTCGCGCTCGCCAAGCAGGCGCGCCACATCGTGCTGGTGCCATGCTGCCAGGCCGAGGTCGCCGCCGTGCTGCGCAAGCACAAGAACGCGTCGTTCGGCATGACCCCGCTGTCGGAAATCTGGCGCCACCCGATCCACACCCGCGAGTTCGGAAGCCATCTCACCAACGTACTGCGCTGCCTGCAACTGGAATCGCACGGCTACCAGCTTACCGTCACCGAGCTGGTCGGCTGGGAGCACTCGATGAAGAACGAACTCATCATCGCCACGCGGACCAACGCACCGCGCCGGAATGCGCGCGAACGCCTGCTGCACATCCTGCAGGAACTGAATTTACAGGAACTCGAAGAACGCTTTCTCGGCCCGCAGCCGGCCTGAAAACCGCCTAGGGAACCGCTGATTAACTTGTCATTGCGAGGAGCGCAGCGACGCGGCAATCCAGAAATGCCCGCTTGATCAATACGCTGGATTGCTTCGCTGCGCTCGCAATGACACCCATATCGAATTAATCAGCGCTTCCCTGGCCTGAAAGCGGGTGAGCGTTCAAACGGGGGCATGCGTATGCCCATCTCCAGCTTTGTCTTCGCCACGCTGCTTCTGCTGGGCGGTTTGGGGGGATTGCGCCACGCCGCAATACCGGACGACCGTTCGCCCGATCCGGCCTGCCAACCAGGCTTCAGCGGGGAGATTGCAGCGGCGTCAGTTTCACCGGCACGCTCTGCGTATCCGTATTGATCCAGATTTCGCCATCCTGCACCATGCATTGCAGGCGCATGCTGCGTTCGGCCAGCGCCGCCAGTGCCTGGCTGGTTTCGGCGGGCAGCTGCAGCACGGTCAGATTGGAGAACCGCGTGAGCTTGCCGGCGATCTGCTTCCACCACACTTCGCAACCGGCGCTGTAGCACAGCACCACGACCTGGTCGGCGCGGCCGCAGGCGCGGCGGATGCGCGTGTCGTCGGGCTGGCCGAGGTCGATCCACAGGGTGATTTCGCCAGTCAGATTCCTCACCCAGACTTCCGGTTCATCCACGTCGAACAGCCCCCTGGTGAAGGCTATCCCCTCCTGGGCGTAAAGGGCATAGGCCAGCACCCGCGCCATCATGCGCTCGTCGGTTTCGGACGGATGGCGCGCGATGGTCAGCGCATGGTCGGCGTAGACGTGCCGATCCATGTCGGCGATCTGTAAGTCGGCTTTGTAAATGGTGGCCTTGAGTGCCATGGGAACTCCACATGTGTCCGGAGAGCAACAATAAAAAAACCCCGGCGAACCGGGGTTTTTTCACATCAGGTCGAGAAAATTACGACACGATCTGGATGTTCGAAGCCTGCTTGCCCTTGGGGCCAGTCGTCACTTCGAAGCTGACTTTCTGGTTTTCCTGCAGGGACTTGAAGCCGCTGGAGTTGATTGCGGAGAAATGCGCGAAAAGATCCTCGCCGCCGTTATCCGGGGTGATGAAGCCAAAACCTTTTGCATCGTTAAACCACTTAACAGTACCCGTTTCCATCTTGTTTCCTATCTATCTAAAAAAAATTGGGCGACATGCCCTATCGATCGAATTTCAAGGAAAACGCTTACCAGAGGTACCGCAATTTAAAGCTTGAATCCAACAGATACCCGCATTAATAACACAGATGCGCAGGATGTCAAAGCCTTTTTGTCATCCCTCGACCAGGGGGCGCAGCACCAGGGTGTCGCCGCGCTGCGTGAATTCCAGATGCTTCAGCACACTCATCCCCAGCAAGACCTGATCGCCGCCCATGCCGGGGTTGAGGCTGGCGGCCACGCCCCTGATCTCGAACGGGCCGAACGCCAGGGCATCCACGCGGGTGGCACGGGTCGTCACGGCGCCGTTGGCGGTGATGGATTGCTGGTGCGCGCCCGCTGTCAGGCCCAGTTCGCCGCCCAGGTGCGCCGGCACCGACACCAGTGTGGCGCCGGTATCGAGCAAAAATGTCACCGGCTGGCCGTTGATCGTTCCGGGGAAAATGTAATGCCCTGCGCGGGTGCGCTTCAACACCAGTTCGCCGCCGGTCGTAACCTGCAGTTGGCGGTTGGGGTTGTCGCGTGCCTGCAGGCTGTTCTCGAAATAGAGATAGAACATCCCCAGCACCAGCAGGCTGGCTGCCAGCGCCATGCCGCGGCCAAGCGCGCGCTGCGGGTTGTGTGAGGGCTCAGGGTTTTTCGGGTTCACAGCTTGAGGACAGTCCGTCTGGTTCGTCGTTCCCGTGCGAAACACGCCGGGCAATCAAGTTGTATTCATCCCGGATTATCCATAAGCGGCGAAGAATGTGCACCGTGCCATTGGGGTGACCCATCGGGGCTGAAGCCCCTCCCACAGGCGACGACGGCCGCGCGCTTTTGTAGGAGCGGGCTTGCCCGCGATCAGAGCAGGCCATCGGAGCTGAAGATACAGGTACCCGCGTGCACGGCGCACGCTTCGACCCACAAACCGGCCAAATGAATAATCCGGGTTCATACCACACGCGCAGTCCGGCCAGAACAACGCCGGCTGGTGGCCGCATCGGCGCCGGCAGGCGAAAGCCATTCAGGCGTGATGCATCCTTGGCTGGCTGAAGCGGCAATGCGGGGCGTCGCCGAAGACTTCACGCAGGAACCGGGTTTCGATGTGAAGCAGGCGCTCGTGGTCGCCGGCTTCCAGATAGATATCCGGCTGCTCCATCAAATCGTCGTCCCACACCATTTCCACCCCCCATGCATTCGGCAGCCCCGGCACCACGCCGGGCTCGCACTCGCTGAAAAGGCGACTCACGCTGGCCTCGTCAGCCAGGCTGAACTCCACGCCATGATCCAGCCCCAGTTTCCCGAGATGAACCTCCTGGTCGGCGGGAATCATCGCCACCATCTGGCAACCCACGCCGTCGAGCAGCACGCCCTTGGCCAGACGATTGAGAGGAAGCCCCGCGGCGCGGGCGGTTTCGGTGCTGGTCTGGCTGTGCGGATGCGCAACCAAATCGAAGGGAACCCTATGCTGGTCCAGAAAACGTTCCATGCGATGCAGTGCGTTCATGATCGGCTCCTTGCAAAACAGGTTTGACGGCTTTCAATATAGTCCAAGCTTGCCCGTCCGTACGCGCGCCATCGCGTCGCAAACGGCCGCCGGCGCGGCTGCCTGGAACCTGCGGGATCCGCCTGATTCACGGCGCCAGCAGGCCTGCCCACTGCGCCTGGCTTTGCAGGTAGCGCGAACGCATTTGCGCTGCGTTCTCGCGCAACACGCCGGCGGGCACGGCCAGCGCCCGCATCAGCGCGGGTTCGATCCGGTCGACCGCGACGCTGCGGGGAACCGCATCCGGCTCCCAGGTTTCGGCAAAGGCGGCTCGCTTGTCGGGACGCCGGCCCTGCTGCGGCGGTTTCAGGCTGACCCGCGGCAGGCCGAAGGCCAGCGCGACGATGCGGCCGTGCAGGCTACTGCAGACCGTGCCGCGGCTGGCAGCGATGAGGGCGCAGATGTCCCACAGATGAAGCGAAGGAAACAGCCACGCCGTGCCGGGCGGAAGACGGGATTGCAGTTTTTCGTACAGCGCCGGATCGTCGTGCCACGGCGCCGCGCCGGCGCGGAACAGCGCCAGCCCGAAACCCGTCTCGGCAGCCGCTCGCGACAGGCCGTTCGCCAGCGCATCCAGGCTGGCATCGTCGGCAAAATCCGCGCTGAACTGGCACGCGAGATAGCCCTGAGGAAAAGCCTCCAGGATGGCTTTTACCGCGCCCTGCTGCTTATGCCGGCGAATCACCCCGCCGAAGCACCCTTCCACCATCACCGCCGCATCGGGGCACAGCGGGGCGTCGATGCCTTCCGCCCGCAGCGCGGCCTGGGTGACATGATCGCGAACGCTGAGCCAGTCCGCCTGCCGCAGCGCCGCTTTCACCTCGCCCTGCCGCGCGGGCGGCAGGAAATCCCACTCCACCCCGCCCACCGCGTTGAAGATCAGCTTGCCGCCCGGCGCCAGCGCATCGCGCCCGATGACGTAGGGCATGGTTCGCGACGTGCCGAGCTGGCGTGCGGCCCACTCGGCGGCTGCAGCCGGGTCGTCGTCATGGCGCGCAATGGCTGAAGCCGCCGCAGCCGGATCGAGCAGCATGACCGCAGCCTGCCAGGCTGTGCAGGTCAGCAGTTCGCCGCCGACGTGGATCAGCTTCGCCGGAGGCTCCGCAAGCGGCATCACCCGGTGTCCGCCGCAAGCCCGCAGATCGCGGTCCACAAGACCGGCGACGCCGAACGCCTGCCCCGGCAGCAGCGCCGTCAGCAGGTGCGGAAACAGCATGTCACCGAAATTGTGCCGGTCGAAGGCGCCGAACAGGACCGGCGGGGAATGAGCATTCATCTTCAGTACGATCCGAATGAAAAGGTCAGGGCATCATGCGTATTTTTTCGCATGCAATGTAATTTCGCACTACATTGGAAAAAATCCTTCGCATCCCGACCGATGAAACTCGCCCGCCCCTCGTTCTTCGTGCTGATCGCGCTCATCGGCGGACTGGCCATCTTCAGCTCGACGCTGTCGAAAACGCCGGTGCTGCCGCTGTTCGCGCAATCGCTCAACGCCACGCCGGCCGAGATCGGCTGGATCGTCATGGCCTCGACCATTCCCGGCATCCTGATCAGCTACCCCGCCGGCGCGCTGTCCGACCATCTCGGCAAAGGCCGCGTGCTGCTGGCCTCGCTGGTCGTGTTCGCCACGGCGCCCTTCCTTTATCTGGTGATCGAAACCGCCTGGCAGCTGATGGCCGTGCGTTTCTATCACGGCTTCGCCACCGCGATTTTCGGTACCGTGGCCAGCGCGGCGATTGCCGAGCGCTACAGCACCGACCGCGCGGCGCGGCTGTCCACCTATTCCTCGGTCACCATCGTCGGGCGTTCCATCGCACCGTTTCTCGGCGGCACCCTGATCTCGCTGGCGAGCTTCGGCGCGGTGTACATCGCTTGCGCGATCAGCGGCGTGCTGGCGCTGGCGGCCGGCCTGCTGCTGCGCGACCATGATCAACCCCGTCCGGCGAAAAAGCTGGAGCTGCCGCATTTCTGGGCCAGCCTGAAAACCGTGCTGCGCGACCGCGGCATCATGCTGGTGAGTCTGGTCGAAGCGGCGCAGTATCTGGTGTTCGGCGCGATCGAGGCCTTCCTCGCCCTGTTCGCCGCCTCGCTCGGCATTCCCGCATGGCAGATCGGCGTCATCCTTGGCGTGCAGCTGGTCGGCATCGTCTTCGTCAAGCCCTTGATGGGCCGGGTGTCCGATCGCGTCGGCCGCCGTCGCGTCATCCTGCCGGGCCTGCTGATCGGCGCGGCAAGCGTCGTGCTGCTGCCCGCCTTCCCCAGCTTCATCGGCCTATCGGTGCTGAGCCTGGCGTTCGGCCTCGGTTTCGCCACCGTCACCTCGTCCACCGCCGCGCTCGTCGCCGACCTCACCCGCGACGGCCGCTACGGCTCCTCGATGGGCGTGCTGCGCACGGTGATGGATGTCGGCCAGTCGATCGGCCCGGTGCTCACCGGTTTCATGGTCGGCGCCGCCGGCTACGCCAGCGCTTTCAGTTTGTTGGCGGCGATCCTGGTTCTGGCCGCACTGATGCTGGGACTGCTGCTGCGCGACGAATAGACAGGAACCGGGCCTTTTGAGGCGCTAATTTAATACGCGGGCGACGGGGCATTATTGTGATCCTCAAAAAGAAACTCGAAGCTGACCCATTTGACCCATCATGCTATGACTCTAGACCTGCCTCCAATTCTTTGAGCGCGGCATCAATGACTTGGAATACATTGACAAATCGACTAGCCCACTCCAAATTTTTCTCTGCTTCAGCACGAGAAACCATTTTGGCCTGCATGTTTGATTTTCGACCATCCTTGACTTTAAATGGTTCAAGCTGACCAGCCGCATCAACCGCATATGAATCGAACCACGATGGATACTCTTCATAGGCGGCTTTAATCCAGTCATCCGGGAAAAGGCCTTCGATGGCGAATCGTGAGCGAACCGAGACGAAGTGTTTATTCGCTTCAAATGGAATGGCGTTTTGGCCAAAGTAAGCTTGTAGATCCTTTCGCTCTTTCTCCCCGGCATCATCGCCGTCAAAAACTGCAAGACAGGGGTGCTCAAGACGAATGAACTGATATGTCGCTCGAAGAAACCCAGATAAATGCTTAACTCCTCCAAAATCTTCGAACTTCGCTTGCCTTACGAAGCTCAGCGGGTAGGCGTCTGCCGGCAGCTTTCCGAGTACCCAGCCAAACAATTTTCGGTCTGTGGGGCCTTCAACCAAAATGTTGAACAGTGACAAATTATAAAAGTCGCTGAATTTGATCCCAAGAGCAGTTCGAATTGCCGAAACAGCTTCTGTAAATGTTGTGTAGCTCTCTATTTCCGTCCTGTTTTTTGTGTTCAGGCTTGTGCCGCTTACGTACTTAGGGTCTTGTGGCACGAAAGCCATAGAGTGAGTGGTTTTTACCACGGTGGCATCTTCAGCAAGATTTTCGAGAATCGAGTTGCAGTTACTAGCTAAGTGCGGGTGCAGATACGACTCTGGCTCTTCAAGCAGCCACAGCACCTCTCGTCCTTCCGCAGCTTCCTGCTTCGTTATCCATCGAAATGCAGCCAAGAGGGCTGTAGTTTGGATACCCATCCCTTTCTCCTGAATAGGCGTCTTTTGCGGATCGGCAATCATAAAATCGAACCCCGAGACTAAAGCCTCGACAGATTGACCTGGTAAGGAAAAACTTGCCTCGTATTCGGCGAGCTTGGCCGTTTTGAGTTCAGCATTTAGTGCATCCGCCGCTTCCTTTAGACTCTTGCTGATTTCGGGAAGGTGCGGTTCGATAACCTTCGAAACCTTCCGCCTCAGGAAGGGCGTCAATAGTTCCAGATAGATTTGATTTACGCTCTTGGCTGATGGGACATAGTGGAGGCTAAACCCACACAGAAGGCGATTGACGAGAGCAATGTGAGTTCGAGAGTACTGGGCAGCTTGGGCACCCGCCTTAGGTCTTTTAATGTTTGGAAAGAAGCTATAGACGGGTGTATTTGTTTCTGTGAAGTAGAGCGTCAAATTGAGCTGACTGCAAGTCCTCGTTGTGCCTTGTAAGGCGTGAAGCTCATCAATACTTTCATAGATTTCCAGTTCTGCCGCAGGGTCACCATCAAATGTTGCGGTAATACTCGTACGTGCTTTCCCTACCCCGAAGGTTAAATCACTGTCTCTGGTGTATCCATATGTATTTGCTTGCCCGGTGAATAGAACCTGAATTGCCCGGAGCAAGTTTGTTTTGCCGGAGTTGTTCGGACCAACCAACGTCATGCGGCCCGGAATTTGGAAGTGCTGTTCCGCCTCGATGGAACGAAAGTTGCGGACTCGGATTTCGGTTAGTTTCACTGTTCTTGCCTATGCATGCTTAGGATGTGAGTTAAGGGGCCAAGCTCACATTATCTGTTGCGTCCCGTGTGATTATGTACCTGTTCGCAGCTGGCCGCTGTTTCGTGCCCGCGAATTGATGCAGCATCTGATTGAGTCATTTACACAAGAACCCAC
>JAUPLV010000158.1 GCA_030836725.1 Pseudomonadota bacterium
AACGGGGCGCGGTCAGATGTAGCGCTTCTGTTCGCTGCGCTTGCCCGGCCGCTTTTTCATGATGACCACGCCCTTGGCCACGTCGAGATCGGCCACGGGAATGTTCTCGTACAACGGGTTGAGCGGCTTCAGCATCCAGCCGTCGTCGCGCTTCACCAGCTGGCGGAAGATGTATTCGTCATTGACATAGGCCACGACGTAGGAGCCGTCCTTGACCAGGCCGGAAGGTTCGACCACGATGATTTCGCCTTCTTCGAACTCCGGCATCATGGAGTCGCCCAGCACCATCAGCGCGTAGGGTTCGGAACCGGCGCAGTTGCTGGCCTCGTTGACATCCTGGATGGGGATGATCTTGCGTTCGGTGCGTTCGTTCATGGGGAGTCTCGTCAATATCCTACTAATCGTCTCAAGTTTAGCGGCTAAAGTGCCGGTCGCAAAATCAGCGGCCGCGCATGAACATGGAATCGAGTTCCCGAAGGCTGAGCTGGAACCAGGTGGGACGACCGTGGTTGCACTGCCCAGCCCGCTCGGTGGCTTCCATCTCGCGCAGCAGCGCGTTCATTTCGGGCAGCGTCAGATGGCGGTTGGCGCGCACCGCGCCGTGGCAGGCGAGCGTCGCAAGCAGTTCGTTGCGCCGCTCGGCGAGGAGGCGCGCGACGCCGAATTCGGCGATTTCGCGCAATACGTCACGGGTCAGTTCCACCGGATCGGCATTCTTCAGCAGCCACGGCACCGAGCGCACCGCCACCGAGGTGGGCGAGGTGATCGACAGCTCGAATCCGATGTCGCGCAACTGGTCCAGGTGCGGGCCGATTTCCGTGACATCGCGGGCGTCGGCCGTCAGCGCCACCGGAATCAGCAGCGACTGCGCCGGCACCGCACGGGCGTCGAGCGCGGTCTTGAGTTTTTCGTAGACGACGCGCTCGTGGGCGGCGTGCATGTCGACCAGCACCAGCCCCTGCGCGTTCTGCGCCAGCACGTAGACGCCGTGCAATTGCCCCAGTGCGTAACCGAGCGGCGGCGCATCGCCCTGCCCGCTTTCAGGCAAAGCCGGCGCCGCCGGCGCAACAAACTCCCCTGAATCCTGGCCCCTGACCCCCGATCCCTGAAACGGCGCATAGAACGCCATCGCCTCGTTCACCGGCAAGGACATCGCCGCCTGCTGCTGCGACCCATAAGGCCGGTTCGGCGGCGCGGCTGCACCGGCCTCCGGTGCAGCCGCTGCGCCCGCTTCGACCGGCGCCGACAGCAGACGCTCGACCGCGTGGAACAGAAACTGGTGCACGCCGCGGCTGTCGCGAAAACGGATTTCGGTCTTGGCCGGATGCACGTTGACGTCCACCGTCTCCGGCGGCAGTTCGATGAACAGGCAATAGGCCGGATTCAGTTGATGGTGCAGCACGTCGCGGTAGGCTTCCTTCAGGGCGTGAACGATCAGCTTGTCGCGCACGTAGCGGCCGTTGACGAACACGTGCTGGGTGTCACGGCTCGCCGTCGCCGCGCCGGGGCGAATCACCCAGCCACTCAGCCTGAGCGCGCCCGCGGCCGCCTCGACCCCGATGCTGTTCTGTTCGAAGGCCTCGCCCAGCACCTGACGCACCCGCGCGGCGGCCGGTTCGGCATTGAGGCGCAATTGCACGCGGCCATTGTGGGTCAGCGTGAAGGCAACCCGCGGCTGCGCCAGCGCCAGCCGCCGAACCGTCTCGGCGCAGTGGGCGTATTCGGTGGTCTCGGTCTTGAGAAACTTGCGCCGTGCCGGCGTGTTGAAGAACAGGTCCTGGATGTCGATCGTGGCGCCGGTCGCGCGCGCAGCCGGCGCCGGCTCGCCGAGGCGGCCGCCCTCGGCCTGCATCGTCCAGGCATGTTCGGCGCCGACGCCGCGGCTGGTCAGCTGCACGCGAGCGATGGCGGCAATCGACGCCAGCGCCTCGCCGCGAAACCCCAGGCTCGCCACCTGTTCGAGATCGGCCAGGCTGGCGATCTTGCTGGTGGCGTGGCGGGTCAGGGCGAGCGCCAGTTCGTCGCGCGCGATGCCGACGCCGTTGTCGCCGACCCGGATGCGCTTGATTCCGCCCTGCTCCAGCTCGATCTGGATGTCGGTGGCGCCGGCGTCGAGGCTATTTTCCAGCATCTCTTTCAGCGCCGCGGCGGGGCGTTCGACCACCTCGCCGGCGGCGATCTGGGAAATCAGGACATCGGGCAATACGCGGATACTCATGGCCGCCTCATCAACGGCCCGCCGCGCCAGGCAAACCCACCGTCATGGATTGCGGGTCAGCCGCGACGGCGCGGTCAGCGGATGCTTGTCGAAGTAGTTCCTGACGCCGCTGACGATGGCGTCCACCATCTTGTCCTGGTAGCCGGGATCGTTCAGGCGTTTCTCTTCTTCCGGGTTGGAAATGAACGCGGTCTCGATCAGGATGGACGGGATGTCAGGCGCCTTGGGCACAGCAAACCCCGCCTGCTCGACACTGGATTTGTGCAGCGTGTTGATGTCGCCGAGCTCCTTCAGAACCGCATGGCCCAGCTTCAGGCTGTCGTTGATGGTGGCGGTCTGCGACAGGTCGAGCAGGGTGCGCTTGAGGAAGGGGTCCTTGACGTCGATGTTGATGCCGCCCACCAGGTCGGCATCGTTCTCCTTCTTGGCCAGCCAGCGCGCGGCGACCGAGGTGGCGCCATTCTCGGACAGGGCGAACACCGACGAGCCGCGTGCATGCGGCTTGATGAAAGCATCGGCATGGATCGACATGAACAGGTCGGCCTTCACCGCGCGCGCCTTGTTGACCCGCTGCGCCAGCGGCACGAAATAATCGCCGTCGCGGATCAGCACGGCTCGCATGTTTTCCTGGGCATCGATTTTCTGCTTGAGTTTTTTCGCCAGCGACAGGGTGATGTTTTTTTCGTGGGAGCCGGCAGCGCCGACTGCGCCGGGATCCTCGCCGCCATGGCCGGCATCGATCGCCACCGTGATCAGCCGAACGTATTGCGGCGTGGCCGGCGCGCTGCCGGGTTCGGCGACGATAGCGGGAGAAGCCGCGGCCGGCGGGGTGGCGACGGCGGCAGGCGGGCTGACGGCGGCGGCAACCGCGGGCTCGGCCTGGGTCTGGACAGGATAGAGGTCGATGACCAGCCGATGGCCGTATTGCCCCAGCGGTTGCAACTGGAACACCGATGGCTTGACCGCGGTTTTCAGATCGAGCACCACGCGCATGACGCCAGGGCGATTCAGCCCGACCCGGATCGCGCCGATGTGGGGATCGTCGGCCGTCAGCTGTCCGGACAAGGCATTCAGCACCGGGCCGGCCTCGACGCCTTCGAGGTCGATGACCAGCCGTTCCGGATTCGACAGGGTGAAATATTTGTGGCCCACCGGCTGCGTGGATTCCAGCGTGATGCGCGTGTAGTCGGGCGACGGCCACAAGCGGGTGGCGCTGAGCTGCAGCGCCTGGGCCCAGCCCGATGCCAGCAATCCGTACAACAGGATGATTTTCAGCAGGACGTGCAACATGTCTCCAGATAATGTGCGCCGCGCGGGCTTGCGGCCTCGCATTCGATTTCGCGCGCCTCGTCCGCGATCGTCAGCCGGACGATCACGTCCGGCGGCGGCAGCCAGCCCGCGGCTTTTTCCGGCCACTCGATCAGCGTGACCACCTGGCCGTCCGCCACATCGCGAAACCCGGCGTCCAGCCACTCGCGCGGGTCATGCAGACGATACAGGTCAAAATGATATAACTCAAACGCGGGCAGGCTATAGCTTTCAGCCAGCGTATAGGTCGGGCTCTTCACCCGTCCGCCGTATCCCAGCGCTCGCAGCACCCCACGCACCAGCGTCGTCTTGCCGGCGCCCAGATCGCCTTCAAGATAGAACGTCATTCCCGGCGACAGTTCCCGGGCCAGTTGCGCGCCGAACGCCAGTGTCGCCGCCTCGTCGGCCAGATGGCGGCGGCATCGCACGGTATCATTGTCCGTATGCATGAACAGGATTTAAGCCGACTGGCCACACAAATCAAGCAATGGGGGCGCGAACTCGGCTTCGCCGCGGTGGGCATTGCCGACGGCGAATTGAGCATTGCGGAGGCGGGCTTGCAGGCATGGCTGGATCGGGGATTTCATGGCGAGATGGATTATATGGCGGCGCACGGCACCAAGCGCAGCCGCCCGGCCGAACTGGTGCCGGGAACGATACGCGTCATCAGCGCGCGGCTCGACTATTTCCCCCCGGCCTCGGCCGACCCGCACGCGGTGCTGAATGACGCCGAAGCCGCCTATGTGTCCCGCTACGCGCTGGGACGCGACTACCACAAGGTGCTGCGCAACCGCCTGCAAACGCTGGCCGAGAAAATCAGCGCGGCAATCGGCGAGCACCATTTCCGCGTCTTCACCGACAGCGCGCCGGTGCTGGAAGTGGCGCTCGCCGCGAAATCCGGGCTGGGCTGGCGCGGCAAGCACACCCTGCTTCTTAACCGTCAGCACGGCTCATGGTTTTTCCTCGGCGAGATCTACACCGACCTGCCGCTGCCGGTGGACGAACCCGAAGCCGGCCACTGCGGCACCTGCCAGGCCTGCCTCGACG
>JAUPLV010000057.1 GCA_030836725.1 Pseudomonadota bacterium
AGATTGAGCAGGATCTGGCGGATGCGGGTGGGGTCGCCCAGCAGGGTAGCGGGAGGGTCGTCGGGCAGGTTCAGGCTCAGGTGCAGATTTTTTTCCAGCGCGCGCGCCTGGAACAGGGCGACCACGCCCTGTGCCAGCGCCGTGGGCGAGAAGGCGATCTGCTCGATGGCGAGTTTGCCGGCCTCGACCTTGGAAAAGTCGAGGATGTCGTTGATGATGGTGAGCAGGCCTTCGGCCGAGGTTTTCAGGGTGGCGACATATTCGCGCTGGCGGCCGTCGAGCGGCGTCTTCAGCAGCAAGCCGCTCATCCCCAGGATGCCGTGCATGGGAGTGCGGATTTCATGGCTGATGTTGGCGACAAATTCGGACTTGGCGCGCGCCATTTGCAAAGCGGCTTCGCGCGCGGCTTCCTTGGCGGCTTCGGCGGCGCGGCGCTCGGAAACGTCGCGCATGATCGCCTGGATCACTGGCTTGCCTTCCAGCTGCATCGCGTGCATGGCGATTTCGACCGAGAAAACCGAGCCGTCCTGGCGCAGCCCCTGCCAATCCATCACGGAATGCCCGTTCCTGCGCGCCTGACCGATGTACTGCATGGCATGATCCATGGCGGGCACCCCATCGATCTGGGTCGGCGTGCCAAGTCGGGAAATGGGCGTCCGCAGAAAGGTATCGACCGAATCCATGCCGAACATCGTGAGCGTGGACGGGTTGCAATCGGTGAAACCCTGATCGTCGAGGATGACGACCGCGTCGGAATTGGTTTCGAACAGCATCTGGTATTTCTGCTTTTCTGTTTCCAGCTGGCGTGTCTGGGTCAGCATGCGGCGCGCCACCAGCACCGCAACCATGGTCGCCAGCAGCGTGGCGACGATACCCAGCATCAGCATCAGGTTGCGGGTTTCCTCGTGGGCGGCGAAGGTCTTGCCGAGCGCCGCCTCGTTGGCTTCGCGCTGCAGTTTGGTCATGTTGTCGAGCGCCTCGACCAGGCGGTTCTGCAGGGGAATGGCTTCCTCCTGCAGCAGCTTCAAGGCGCCACTATTGTTTTCGTCGAGCGCTGTTTCGATCACATTGAACATGACGGGCTGGTTGATGGAGGTGAGCGCGTCGAGTTCGTTCATCAGTATTTTTTCGTCCATCGTGCTGAGCATGTCGCCCAGTTGGCGGCGGTCCTTGGCGTAGCGTTCGCCGTATTCCTGAAACTGCAGGAAGAGTGCGTCCTTTTCCCAGGGATCGCTCAAGTCCACGATGCTGTGCATCAGCATCTGCCGGTCTCGCAGGGAATCGCGCATCCGCGAGGCCAGCAGGGTCTTGACGTTGTTGACCGATACCACATTCGCCAGCTCGGTGTTGAGGCGCGACATCTGGGCGACGCCCAGCCCGATCACTGCCAGCATCAATAGCAGGGAGACGGTGAAGCCAAGCCCCACATTGAACAGCAGGCCGCGAAGGGGAGGGGGCAGCATGGGCGTTATTCGCGGCGGAATGCCACGACGTGATCGACCGCCAGCTTGATGCCGATCTTCTCGCCGATGGCGTGGTTGTGGTGCGAAGGCACCAGCGACAGCGCGCGCTGGCCGCTCGGCAGCTTCAGCGTGTAGAGGAACTCGGCGCCGCGAAAGGCCTTGTTCTCGACTTCGGCCAGGAGCAGGCTGTCGTCGTCGTGGACGATGTCGTCGGGCCGCAGCAGCACGTCGACGTGGCAGCCGCGCACGCATTCGTCGCAGCCGCTGGCGTCGCACTCGACCGGGATGTGCCCGCTGAGCACGCCGAGTTCGATTTCCACCTGGTTGTCGTTGAGGACCTCGCCGGAAACCAGTGAGCCCTGGCCGACGAAGTCGGCGACGAAGCGGTTGGCCGGCTCGTGGTACAGGTTGTAGGGTGCGTCCCACTGCTGGATGCGGCCCTGGTGCATCACCCCGACCCAGTCGGCCAGCGCGAAGGCCTCGTGCTGGTCGTGGGTGACGATGAGCGCGGTGGTGGCCTCGCGCTTCAAGATGTCGCGCACCTCGATCGACAGGCGTTCGCGCAGTTCGACATCGAGGTTGGAGAAGGGCTCGTCCATCAGGATCAGGCGCGGGCGCGGCGCCAGCGCACGCGCCAGTGCCACCCGCTGCTGCTGGCCGCCGGAGAGCTGGTGCGGATACTGGTCGGCGTGGCCGGCCAGGCCGACCAGTTCCAGCAGTTCGGCGATGCGCGCCTGTTTCTCCGCGACCGATTTGCCGTGCAAGCCGAAGCCGACATTGCCCGCCACCGTCAGATGCGGAAACAATGCGTAGTCCTGGAACACCATGCCGACGCGGCGTTTTTCGGCCGGCAGCATCCAGCCGGGGCGGCTGACCACCTCGCCGCCGATGCGGATTTCGCCGCTCTGGATCGGCTCGAAGCCGGAGATGCAGCGCAGCGCCGTGGTCTTGCCGCAGCCGGAGGGACCGAGCAGGCAGCCGATCGCGCCTTCGGGCAGGGTGAAGGTGAGGTCGGCGATGATCTGCCGTTGGGCGTACGACTGCGAGACGGAGTCGAGGACCAGTTCAGCCATGGGAGTGTGTTCCGCGCCAGGTCAGGAGGATGATGGGGATGATACCGGCAATGACAATGGCGAGCGAAGGCAGCGCGGCGCGCTCCCACTCGCCTTCCGAGGTCATCTCGAACACCCGCACCGCCAGCGTGTCCCAGCCGAACGGGCGGGTCATCAGGGTGATCGGCATTTCCTTCATGATGTCGACGAAGGCGAAGGTGGCGGCGGTCAGGAGGCTGGCGCGCAGCATCGGCAGATGGACCCGGGTCAAGAGGCCGGCGGCGCCGGTGCCGAGATTGCGCGCGGCTTCGTCGACGTTGCGGGTGATGCGGTGCAGGCCGCTGTCGATGGGGCCGAATCCAACCGCGAGAAAGCGTACCAGGTAGGCCAGCAACATCACCAGCAGCGTGCCCTTGAGGAGTTCCGTGCCCTCGTAGCCGAACCAGGCGCGGCCGGCGTCGATCAGCCAGTTGTCCAGCGCCGCCACCGGAATGAACAGGCCCACCGCCAGCACCGCGCCGGGAAAGGCGTAGCCGAGGGTGGCCAGCCGCTGTGTCCACATCATTGTGCTACCGGGGCGCTGGCGCCCGGCATAGGCCAGCAGCAGCGCCACCGCCACCACCATCAGCGCGCCGATGCCGGCCAGCAGCACCGAATGCCAGGCGAACGCCCAGTAGCGGGCGTCGAGGTCGACGGCGATGACTTCGTGCGTCCACAGCGCCAATTGGGCGACGGGGATCAGGAAGGCGACCGCCAGCACCGTTCCGGCGTAGAGGAAGGCCAGCGTGGCCAGCACAGGCGACAGCCTGATGCGACGCGACGCGGCGCTGCGACCCACCGCGCCGTAGCGCATCCGTGTGCGCGAGCGCTGCTCGAAAGCCACCGCGACCAGCACAAACAGGATCAGGATCGAGGCGAGCTGTGCCGCCGCCGCCAGCGAAAACAGGCTGTACCACGCCTTGTAGATGGCGGTGGTGAAGGTGTCATAGTTGAAGATCGCCATGGTGCCGAAGTCGGCCAGCGTTTCCATCAGCGCCAGCATCAGCCCGGCGGCGATCCACGGCCGCGCCATCGGCAGCGCCACCCGGAAGAAGCCTTGCGTGCGCGAAAGCCCGAGCGACTGCGCCGCCTCCAGTGCAATCGCGCCCTGCGTGGCGAAGGCGTTTTTGGCGATCAGGTAGACGTAGGGGTAGAGCGCCATAGACATCACCAGGATGACGCCGCCGCGCGAGCGGATTTCCGGCAGTCCGGTGATCCCCCAGCCTTCGCGCAGCCACGTTTGCAGCGGCCCGGTGAAGTCCAGCAGGCCGATCGCGACGAAGGCGGTGACGTAGGCGGGCAGCGCCAGCGGCAGCAGCAACGCCCAGTCGAACACGCGGCGGCCGGGGAATTCGCACATCGCCGTCAGCCAGGCCAGCGACACGCCCAGCACGCTGACGCCGATCCCGACCCCGAGCACCAGCCACAGCGTGTTGCCGACCAGTTCGGGCAGGGCGAATTCGATCAGGTGCGCGAGGGTGTCGCCTTCGACCCGGGCGAACGACGAAAAGGTGACCACGACCGGAACCAGCACCAGGGCGGCGATAGCCAGGGCAAGCAGCATCCAGCCGCTGGGGCGGGGCCAAACAAAAACGCCCGCAGCGGGCGTTTTTGAGGGTGCGGCAAGCGTGTCAGCCAAAATGGATCACTTCCAGAAGATTGAGGTCGGATTACTTGTAGCCGGCGCGATCCATCAATCTTACGGCCTTGGTTTGCAGGCTGCCAGCCTCTTTCACGTTGATGAGACTCTGCCTGAAACCGCCCCAGGCCGCCACGGTCTTGTCCGGCACCACCTTGGGGTTCACCGGATATTCCAGGTTGACGTCGGCGAACAGGTTCTGCGCCTTGTCGGAGGACAGCCATTCGATCAGCTTCTGGGCGCCGGCCGGGTTCCTGGCATGGCGGGTGACTCCGGCGCCGGAGATGTTTACGTGGACGCCCGCGGTCTGGTTCTTCAGGTTCTGGTTGGGCCAGAAGATCGCCAGCGGCAGCTTCGGGTTCTTCTCCATCAGGCGGCCGAAGTAATAGGTGTTGACGATCGTTGCATCGCACTGGCCCGCGGCCACGGCTTCCATCGCCTTGGTGTCGTCGGGGAAAGGCGAGGTCGCCAGGTTGCCGACCCAGCCGCGCACCATGGCTTCGGTCTTTTCCTCGCCGTATTCGTGGATCATCATCGCCACCAGGCTCTGGTTGTAGACCTTCTTCGAGGTGCGCAGGCACAGCCGGCCTTTCCACTTCGGGTTGGCCAGGTCTTCATAGGTCGAGAGGTCGGCCGGCTTCACCTTTTGAGTGTTGTAGACGATCGTGCGGGCGCGCACCGACAGGCCGAACCATTCGTTGCCAGGGTCGCGCAGGTGGGCCGGGACGTTGGTTTCCAGGGTTTTCGAGCGGATCGGGCGCAACAGGTCCTCTTCCGACGCCTGCCACAGGTTGCCCGCGTCGACGGTCAGCAGCATGTCGGCCGGGGTGTTCCTGCCCTCGGCCTTAAGGCGAGCCATCAGTGGGCCCTCCTTGTCGGTGATGAACTTGATCCGCACCCCGGTATCGTGGGTATAGGCGTCGAACAGCGGCTTGATGAGTTGTTCGTTGCGCGCGGAATACACCACGACATCCTCGGCCAGCGCGGGGAGTACGGTGGAAGCGAACATGATGGCGGCGAGCAGTCGGGTCGGATTCATGTGGCAGAACGTCTTCGTATTTGCGATGGAGCAAATCGTATAACAAATGCGAACGATTATCAATAACAAATCGGGGCGGAATTCGGAAAGCACTGAGTTGAACCCGGTTCGCCGGTTCGACCCGAACCAGGCGCCCCGGATCACTGCCGGCCATTCATCGGGTTTCGGCAGGAGAGGGTTCTAAAGGTGCGTCAGTCAATTGTCTACTCTCCAGCGCGATGCGGCGTGCGCCATCGAAGCGCTGGCGCCAGTAACGCTGGTTGAGGCTGGACACCATGACCGAACCGGTGCGGCTGCTCGATGCATGCACGAAGCGGTCGTCCCCCAGGTAGATACCGACATGGGAGAAGGCGCGATTCAGGGTGTTGAAGAAGACCAGGTCGCCCGGCAGAAGCTCGGATGGCTCGAGCGGTTGCGCCATGTCGCTGATCGCGCGGCTGTCGCGCGGCAGGGCCACTCCGGCAATCTGCCTGTAGACGTGTCCGACGAAACCGCTGCAATCGAGCCCCGTCTCGGGCGAGGCGCCGCCAAGACGATACGGGCTTCCGACCAGACTGACGGCATACATCGGGATGTCTTCGGCGGGCGTGCTGGCGTGCGCGGGCAAAGACAGCAGCAGGACCAGCAAGGGCAGCAGTTTGACCGGCATCATGGTGAAAGCAATGTGCTCTATATTTAGAAAACTCGCCAAGCCCGGCGAGTCTTGATAGGAGGAACCCATTCATGAATGACGCAGATTCCCCGGTTTCAGGCGAAACCAGTATCCCTGAAAATACGCAACTCGTGCAATTGCATGATGAGGCCGCGGCTGCGGCGAGCGAACCCGATCTGCGCGAACGGGTGCGGGAGTTGACCGCGCGTGCGCTGCATGAGCGGCGGGTGAAGCTGGAAAACCTCAACGATATTGTCATCGCGGTCACGTCCGGCGTGGGCAGCGGCCTGAGCGCCCGGGGAGGCGAGATCAGGGACGGGCTCAGGCAAGCCATCTCCGGCCTCGACGATGCCGTCGGCAGCGCCGCCCAGGCCGCGTCCTACAGCTTGCGCGAAGCCGTGGAGCAGGGACGGGCGTTCAAGGACAATGAACTGAAAGCCAATCTGGAACAGCTGCTTGAACTGGAATCCCGCTTCGTCGACACCCTGAAGCAGGCGGCCAGCCAGTCCGGCGGCAAGCTGAAAGAAGAGCTTGGCTATCTGGGCGACCACCTGAAAATCAGCGGCACGCGCACGGGTGAACAGGTGCGCGATGCGCTCAGGCAACTGGCTGGCGGCATCAAGGTGAGCAGCGAGGCCGGGCGGGCGGGGCTGAGCGACACGGCCAGCGTGGCGACCGAGCGCCTGGCGCAGGTGGCGAGCGGCGTGCTGGAAGCCTTGTCGGATTCGCTGAAGCGTCAAAGCGAACGTTTGCGCTCCTGACCCGGCATGACTCCGGCGGCGGGGGTGCTGCCGCAGGGCCGCTTGCGGCTACACTCACGGCATTATTGATTCCGCTTCGAAGACCACGATGCTCTGGGAAACCATTTCAGTTGTGCGCGACCTGCCGCGGCTGCACGAAATCGCCACGGTGATGATCCGCTATGGCTGGGGCGATCTGGTGCGGTTGCTGGGCATCAGCGGCGTGCTGGAACGTGCCGGGCGGATTCTTCATTGGCAAAGCTCCAGTGAAATCAGCCAGCTCGACGCGCCGGTTCGCATCCGCCGCGCGCTCGAGGAACTGGGTCCCACCTTTGTCAAACTGGGGCAGGTTCTGGCGACCCGCGTCGACATGTTTCCGCCGAACTGGATCGCCGAATTCGAGAAACTGCACAGCCGCGTGCCGGCGGTTCCCTACGAACGATTGCATTCCGATCTGGTGAGGGCGATCAAGGGCGAACCCGGCGAGGTGTTCGCGGAATTCGATCCAGTGCCGCTGGCGGCCGCCTCCATCGCGCAGGTGCATCGCGCACGGCTGAAGGACGGCACCCCGGTCGTCGTCAAAATGCGCCGTCCCGGTATCGAGGCGGTGATTCAGGCCGATCTGCGCATTC
This sequence comes from Pseudomonadota bacterium, assembly GCA_030836725.1. Classification (GTDB taxonomy): domain Bacteria; phylum Pseudomonadota; class Gammaproteobacteria; order Burkholderiales; family Thiobacillaceae; genus Thiobacillus. Next base: position 7,257 of record JAUPLV010000057.1, read on the forward strand.
TGGACCACGTCGCAAAAATACTGGAAAGCGAAGTACCGGATTCCAAGCGTTATGACCCGGTGCACATCGTGTCGCAGTTCCGCCGGTCGCTGAATCGTGAACTCGATCTTGCCAAGGAAGCGCGCAACATCGACCAGTTCGCGCGCAATTTTGCCGACGATCCGCTGGTGAAAGTCCCCAAAGTTTATTGGGAGTTCACCAATCAGCGGGTCAATGTCCAGGAAGAAATCATCGGCCTCGCCGGGGTTTCGCCGGAGAAGCTGCGCGCCAGCGGACTCGATCCCCTGTTGCTGGCCGAGCGCGGCGCCAACGCGGTACTGCGCATGGTGCTGGAGCACGGCTACTTTCATGCCGATCCGCATCCGGGCAATGTGCTGTTCATGCCCGACAACCATATCGGCATCATCGATTTCGGCATGGTGGGCATGCTGACCAACGTTCGCCGCAACCAGATTGTCGACCTGCTGCACGCGCTGACGCTGAAGGACGAGCAGGGCTTGCTGCAGGTGCTGCTCGACTGGAGCGGCGAAATGGTGGCTGACGAGGATCGCCTGACTTACGATGTGGCCGAACTGATGCAGAGTTACGACGACCTGCAGCTCAAGGACGTGAAAATCGGCGCGTTGCTGAACGACATTACCACCCTGATGCGCGACAACAACCTGGTGTTGCCGGCCGATCTGACCCTGCTGTTCAAGACGCTGATCACGCTGGAAGGTCTGGGACAGCAACTGGATCCCCGGTTCCACATGATCGACCACGTGACGCCGTTCGTGGATCGCATCATCCAGCAGCGCTATACGCCAAAAGCCCTGTTTGCGCGGGGCCGCAAGAGCGTGCGCGAGGCGCTGGAAGTGGTTGCGGATCTGCCGCGCGACCTTGGGCATCTGATGCGGGATATCCGGCGCGGGCGGATCAAGATCGACCTCGATCTGAAGCGGCTGGATCATTTCGGGCATCAACTGGATCGTGCCAGCAACCGCTTGACCATGGGCATACTCACGGCCTCGCTGGTGGTGGGCTCCAGCATCATCATGACGGTGAAGGGGGGGCCGGAGCTATTCGGCTTGCCCCTGTTCGGCCTGCTGGGTTTCCTGATCGCCTTCTTCAACAGCCTGTGGATCATTTTCTCGATCTGGCGCTCGGGCAAGCATTAAGCCCTGTTTTCGCTAACGAGCCATAGGCGGGCGCGGCCATTCCCGATGCGGTCGAAGCGGTCGGACCCCGATCGGTCTGGCCCCCTTCCGGTGTTACACTCCGCTGTGAAGTTGCCCCTAGAATGCTCGATCTCAAACGCATATTTTCTCCCGATGGCGCCTGTGCCGAAGTGTTGCCAGGCTGGCGCTCGCGCCCGCAGCAACTCGCCATGGCCGAAGCGGTCGAGCGAGCGGTCGCCGACAACGGCGTGCTGCTGGCCGAGGCCGGCACCGGCACCGGGAAAACCCTGGCTTACCTGATTCCCGCCCTGCTGTCGGGGGGCAAGGTGGTGATTTCAACCGGCACCAAGGCGCTGCAGGATCAATTGTTTCATCGCGATCTTCCCGCCGCTCGCCGCGCGCTGAAGTCGCCAGTCAAGGTGGCGCTGCTGAAAGGGCGCGCCAATTACGTCTGCCATCATCACCTGGAACGCAATTTGAGCGACGGGCGTTTCGCGCACCGCGACGATGCCGCGTGGCTGCGGAAAATCGCCCGCTTTGCCGAAACCAGCAGCAGCGGCGACCGCGCCGAAGCCGAAGGCATTCCGGAGGATGCCACCGCCTGGCACTATGCCATCTCCAGCCGCGACACCTGCCTCGGCAGCGAGTGCGGGCATTTCAAGGACTGCTTCGTGATGGCCGCGCGCAAGGCCGCGCTCGACGCGGAAGTCGTGGTGGTCAACCACCACCTGTTCTTCGCCGACCTGTGGCTGAAGGACGAAGGCGTCGCCGAACTGCTGCCCGCCTGCAATACCGTGATTCTCGACGAGGCGCACCAGCTCGCCGAAACCGCCGCGCAGTTCTTCGGCGAAACCCTGTCAGTCCCCCAATTGCTGGATCTGGCGGGCGACACCAAGCGGCTCGCGGCAGTGAAAGCGGGTGACTTTCCCGCACTGCGCCGCGCTGCCGAAGATTTGACCAAGGCGGCGCGCGACCTGCGGCTTGCCTTCCCGCAGAACCCGGTCAAGTCGACCATCGCGGAACTCACGCGCTACGACAAGTGGCCGGATGCGCTGAAGACATTGTCGGCGGCGCTCGACGGGCTGGAGAAATTGCTGGAAACCCAGGCCGAACGCGATGCCGACCTGAAAAACTGTTTCGAGCGCGCGCAGGAAATTCAGGCCACCCTGGCCAGCTGGCAGCGCGCCGACGACCCCGAGAATCCCCGCGTGCGCTGGCTGGAAACCACCCTGAGTTCGCTGCTGCTGCACGCCACGCCCCTGTCCGTCGGCGCGATGTTCGGCGCCAGGCTCACCGAGCGGGCGCAGGCGTGGATCCTGACTTCGGCCACCTTGTCCGTCGGCGGCGACTTCACCCACCTGAAAACCCGCCTGGGCATCGGCGATGCGGAAACCCTGTGCGTCGACAGCCCCTTCGACTATCCGCGCCAGGGCGTACTCTACGTGCCGCAGGGCGTGCCCGCGCCGAATACGCCGGAGTTCACCGAAGCCGTGGTCGAAGCCGCCCTGCCGGTGCTGGAGGTCAGCCGCGGACGCGCCTTCATTCTGTTCACCAGCCTGCGCGCGCTGGAAAAGGCGCGCGGCCTGCTGGCCGATGCCTTCAAGCAGCGCGGTTGGGACTACCCCTTGCTGGTGCAGGGCGATGCGCCGAAGAACGAACTTCTCGCACGCTTCCAGAAAGCCGGCAACGCCGTGCTGCTCGGCAGCCAGAGCTTCTGGGAAGGCGTCGATATGCCCGGCGAGGTGCTGTCGGTGGTCATCATCGACAAGCTGCCGTTCCAGCCGCCGGATGATCCGGTCGTCGCCGCGCGCATCGCCCAGGCCGAGAAGAACGGCGGCAAGCCCTTCATGGACTACCAGCTACCGCACGCGGCGATCAGCCTGAAGCAGGGCGCGGGCCGGCTGATCCGTACCGAGACCGATCGGGGCGTGCTGATGATCTGCGATACGCGGCTGGCGGATAAGCCGTATGGGCGGTTGTTGTTGAATGCGTTGCCGGCGATGACGCGGACACGGAAGCTGGAGGTGGTGGAGCGGTTTTTTGCGGCGGAGGCCGTGAATACCCCCTCCCTTGAGGGGAGGGGGCAGGGGGAGGGTGAAGCGGCCCCGAGTAGTAAGGCGAATGGTTAGTTGTGAATCGTTGACGGGCTAGTCCCGGCCAACAGCACTCAGCAGCCACAAACCTTACTACTCGGCGGTGCTGCGCGCTAACATTTAACTGGATTGCTTCGCTGCGCTCGCAACGACGGACCGGGTATCACGTGCTTACAACCCCTGCACAAACCCCAACACCTCCGCCGCATGCCCCGGTGCCCTCAACCCCCGCCAGCTCATCACCAGTTTCCCCTCCACATCGAACACAAAGGTGCTGCGCTCGATGCCGCGCACCTGCTTGCCGTACATGTTCTTCAGCCTCATCACCTTGAACAGTTCGCAGACTTTTTCGTCGGTGTCGGACAGCAGTTCGAACGGGAAACCGTGCTTGGCCTTGAAGCCTTCATGGGATTTCAGGCTGTCGCGGGAAACGCCGACGACGATCGCGTTGGCCTTGGCGAAGCCGGCATGCAGGTCGCGGAATTCCTGGCTTTCCAGGGTGCATCCGGGTGTGTTGTCTTTCGGATAGAAATAGACGACGACGCTCTTGCCGCGATGCTCGGACAGCTTGAAAGCGGCGTTGCCGGTGGACGGCAGTTCGAAATCGGTGATGACGGGTTCGCTCATGGGGTGACTTTCCTTAACGGGAAGAGGATTTCAGCAGCACGATGACGGCGCCGGCGCCGCCGTCGACGGTGCGCGCCTGACAGAACGCGAGCACGTCGTCGCGCTGCGTCAGCCAGTGGCGCACCTTGTTTTTAAGCACCGGCAGGCGGTTCTTCGAGCCGAGGCCCTTGCCGTGGATGATGCGCACGCAGCGCCGGTCTTCGAGCATGCAGCGGTTGAGGAAGGCGGCCAGCGCGATGCGTGCTTCGTTGCCGGTGTGGCCATGCAGGTCGAGTTCCCCCTTGATGACCCAGCCGCCGCGGCGCAGTTTTCGCAGCACCGCCGTGGGTACGCCCGGGCGCGAAAAGACCAGCTCCTCGCCGGTGGAGAGCGCGGCCTCCCAGTCCCACGGGTCGGACAGGGCATCGATCATGACTTGCTGCTCGTCGGCGCGCCTTTTATGGGCGATGGGTTTGGGGCGAGGGCGCGCAACGTTGGCGCGATTGGGCGGCGGCAGGGGGACGGCGTCGGCGACGGCGCGGCGAAACAGCATGGGTCCGTCCGCCGGTGCTTTGGGTTTCTTGGGCGCCTGCTGCGATGCGGCCGGCGCGGCGGCCTGCTCGCGCAGCGCGCGGCGCACGCGCGCCAGCGCCTCGAACGCGGCGGGGGCGAGCGCACTGCCGCGGGCGCGCTTCATGCCGGATCACTCGCCTGGCCCGGACTGCGCTCAGGCCTTGCCCAGCGCGTCCAGGTATCGCTCGGCGTCGAGCGCGGCCATGCAGCCGGTTCCGGCGCTGGTGATGGCCTGTTTGTAGATGTGATCCTGGACGTCGCCGGCGGCGAACACGCCCGCGATGCTGGTGGCGGTGGCATTGCCGTCGCGGCCCGAGCGGGTGACGATGTAGCCGCCCTCAAGTTCGAGCTGCCCCTCGAAAATGCCGGTGTTGGGCTTGTGGCCGATGGCGATGAAGACGCCGGTCAGCGCGATGTCCCTGGTCGAGCCGTCCTTGGCGCTCTTGATGCGCATGCCGGTGACGCCGGTCTTGTCGCCCAGCACCTCGTCCAGGGTGTGGTCGGTTTCGAGGGTGATCTTGCCTTCCTTGACCTTCTCCATCAGGTTGTTGACCAGGATCTTCTCGGCCTTGAAGGTGTCGCGGCGGTGCACCACGGTGACATGGCGGCAGATGTTGGCGAGATACAGCGCTTCCTCGACCGCGCTGTTGCCGCCGCCGATGACGGCGACGTCCTGGTTTTTGTAGAAGAAGCCGTCGCAGGTGGCGCAGCCGGATACGCCTTTGCCCATGAAGGCCTGTTCGGAGGGCAGTCCGAGGTACATGGCCGAGGCGCCGGTGGCGACGATCAGCGCATCGCAGGTGTAGGCGCCGGAATCGCCGATCAGGGTGAAGGGTTTTTCGGTCAGCTTCGCGGTGTGGATCTGGTCGAAGATGATTTCGGTATTGAAGCGCTCGGCATGGCGTTGCAGGCGATCCATCAGCTCGGGGCCCTGCACGCCGTCGACGTCGGCCGGCCAGTTGTCGACTTCGGTGGTGGTCATCAGCTGGCCGCCCTGCTGCATGCCGGTGATGACGACCGGCGACAG
>JAUPLV010000004.1 GCA_030836725.1 Pseudomonadota bacterium
GGTCCATTCGATGAGGTCGCGCAGGGTGACGTAGCTGCCGGCGCGCTTGGAGATCTTCACCTCCTCGCCGCCGCGCATCACGCGCACCATCGTGTGCAGCAGGTAGTCGGGATAGCCCTCGGGGATACCGACATTGGCGGCCTGCAAGCCTGCGCGTACGCGGGCGATGGTGCCGTGGTGATCGGTGCCCTGGATGTTGATCGCGCGCTCGAATCCGCGCTCCCATTTGGCGATGTGATAGGCGACGTCGGGCACGAAGTAGGTGTAGGTGCCGTCGGACTTCTTCATCACGCGGTCCTTGTCGTCGCCGTAGTCGGTGGTCCTGAGCCACAGCGCGCCGTCTTGCTCGTAGGTCTTGCCGGCGTCGACGAGCTTTTGCACCGTCGCCTCGACGCGGCCGCTGGTGTACAGGCTCGATTCCAGATAATAGTGGTCGAAACGCACCGCGAAGGCCTTGAGGTCGAGATCCTGCTCGTGGCGCAGATAGGCCACGGCGAACTGCCGGATCGAGTCGAGGTCGTCGCCGTCGCCCGACGCGGTGAACGCGCGGTCATCCGACTTCACCGTCTTCTTCGCCAGGAAATCCGCCGCGATGTCGGCGATGTAGTCGCCGTTGTAGGCCGTTTCCGGCCAGGCGGCGTCTCCCGGCTTCACTCCACGTGCGCGCGCCTGGACGCTGTTGGCCAGCGTGGCGATCTGCACCCCGGCGTCGTTGTAGTAGAACTCGCGATGCACGTCCCAGCCCTGCGCCGCGTAAAGGTTGCAGATGGCGTCGCCGAGCGCGCCCTGGCGGCCGTGGCCGACGTGCAGCGGGCCGGTGGGGTTGGCGGAGACGAACTCGACCAGCATCTTGTGCCCGGCGCCCGCGTCGCCGCGGCCGAATTGCACGCCCGCCGAGCGGATCTGCGGCACCAGGCCGTGCCAGGCGGCGGGGGCGAGGTGGAAATTGATGAAACCGGCGCCGGCGATTTCCGCCCTGGCGATCAGCGGCGATTTCGGCAGCTCGGTCAGGATCAGTTGCGCCAGTTCGCGCGGATTCTTCTTCAGCGGCCGCGCCAGCTGCATCGCGGCATTGCTGGAAAAGTCGCCGTGGGTCGGGTTCTTCGGGCGTTCGATTTCGAGGCTCACCGCAGCGTCAGGCGCCACGGTTTCGAGGGCGGCGCCGATCAGCAGGGCGATCTGGTCTTTGAGCGGATGGGTGTTGGACATGGTTACAAAGAGGACGAGGCGATGCGCATCCTCAGTGTTCGAATGGGTAGACCGCGATTATAAGCGCCGCGTGCGGGGCATCAAAACACCAGCGGGTCGACGTCGAGCGACCAGCGCGCCACGCGCGGCCGGATGCTGTCGAGTTGCGGTCGCCAGTCGCGCACGAAGGCCTGCAGGGCCTGGCGCGAAGCCGACTGCACCAGCAGCTGGGCGCGCTCCAGATTGGCGACGCGCGCCATCGGTGCGGGGGTGGTGGCGAACACGCTGACCCCGGCTGTTTCCGGCGCCAGTTCGCCTGCGTGCTGCAAGAAGGCCAGCGCCGCGTCCATCGTGGGGGCCTCGGCGCGCAGCAGGACTTGGCGGGTATAGGGCGGCAGGTCGAGTTGCCTGCGTTCGGCCAGCAGCGCTCGCGCGTAGCCTGAATAATCGTGGCGCTGCAGGTAGCGGAACAGCGGGTGGTCGGGAAAGGCGGTCTGGATCAGCACGCGGCCGGGCTTGCCGGCGCGCCCGGCGCGTCCGGCCACCTGCATCAGCTGGGCGAACAGGCGCTCGGTGGCGCGAAAGTCGGGGCTGTAGAGGGCGCCGTCGGTATCGAGGATCAGCGCCAGCGTCATGTTGGGGAAGTCGTGGCCCTTGGCCAGCATCTGGGTGCCGACCAGGATGTCGATTTCGCCGCCGTGCACCGCTTCACCGAGCTCGGCCCAGGCGCGCGGGCGCATGGTGTCGCGGTCGATGCGGCGGATGCGCGCGGCGGGCAGCAGGGCGGCGAGCGTTTCCTCCAGCCGCTGGGTGCCCTGGCCGAGGGCTTTCAAGTCGGGGTTGCCGCAACTCGGGCATTCGGGCGGGATGCGCGTCTCGAATCCGCAGTGGTGGCATTTCAGCCGGTGCGGCTGGTTTGAATGCGCCTTGGCGCGGTGCAGCACCAGCCGCGCCGAGCAGCGCGGGCAGGGCGACACCCAGGCGCAACTCGGGCAGTACAGCGCCGGGGCGTAGCCGCGCCGGTTGAGGAACACCAGGCTTTGTTCTCCGCGCGCCAGGGTCTCGGTCAGCGCCTGCACCGCGGGGCGGGTGAGGCCGTTATCAAGCGGAATGTGCTTGAGGTCGACTAGTTCGATCGCCGGCAGTTGCGCCTGGCTGATGGCGCGCTGCTTCAGTTCGATCAGCCGGTAGCGCCCGTTCAGGGCCTGCGCATAGCTTTCCAGGGATGGGGTGGCGGAGCCGAGCACCACCGGCACGCCGCGCTGCTGGCCGCGCGCGATGGCGACGTCGCGCGCCGAATAGCGCAGGCTGTCCTGCTGCTTGAACGAGGCGTCGTGTTCCTCGTCGACCACGATCAGACCCAGCCGCGGCAGCGGCGCGAACACCGACAGGCGGGTACCGAGCAGCACGTCGCAGTCGGGCGCGGCGAGCCAGTTCTCGGCGCGCTCCTTTTCGCCCAGGCCGCTGTGCAGGGTGGTGAAGCGGCGACCGGGGAAGCGGCGGCGGAAGTGCTGCTCCAGTTGCGGGGTCAGCGCAATTTCCGGGATCAGCACCAGCGCCTGCAGGCCGCGCGCCAGGACTGCGTCGATCAGGCGCAGGTACAGCTCGGTCTTGCCGCTGCCGGTGACGCCGTGGATCAGGTGCACTCCGAATTGCCCAAGCGCGGGCAGCAGGGCATCAAGCGCGGCCTGCTGCTCGGCGGTGGCGGGGGGGGATTCGGCCGTTCGCGGCGCATCGGCTGCTGGGGGCGGAACGCTCGACCATGCGGCCCACCCGGCCGCCACCAGTGCGGCGGCGTGGCGGCTTTGCTTCCGCGCGCGCAGGTTTTCGCGCGAATGCGGCGTCGTCCGCAGGGCGTCGAGCAGGGCGCGCAGCGCCCGGGCGCGGGCGGGGGGGGCGGCCATCCGCCCGGCCTCGGTCACCGCCAGCCAGGGTCTGTCCGTGACAAACGGCGAGGCGTTTTTCAGGCGCGGCGGCAACGAGGCGAGCAGGATTGCGCCCAGCGGATAGTGGTAATAGTCGGCGCAAAACCGCGCCAGGCGGAGGATGTCGGGGGACAGGGCGGGGCGGTCGTCCAGGACGCGGATGACATCGCGCAGCTTGTCGGTCTGGACGCTGCTTTCCGTTGGCTGGCCCAGCGCGACGCCGACCTGGAGGGTGCGGCCGAAGGGAACCTCGATCAGGCTGCCCGGCTGCACGGCGCCGAGGCCATCCGGCAGGCGATAGTCGAACAGCCGGTGGAGCGGCGTGTCGAGCGCGACCTGGAGGATGGGCGGCATGGGTGAGCTGAAAATGTTGTCCGAAGGTCTGGGAAAGATGTACTAACCCGCTGTTGAATAAGGCTTATTTGGCATTATCCACGCAAGCTGTGGATAATTGTGTGAGTGATTTGTGTTGACAGCCCCAAATAGCCCGTATTCACGCGGATGCTCATTACTGGCTAAAAAGTATGCAGTTAGCCAATCTTATGTTTTTCAATGACTTGCGAACAATGCCGGGCTGTCAAGCGATTGGCGCAAAAAAAGCTCCACTGCGCCAGAAGTGTGCATAAGTCAATGCTTCTTTAGCCGGTTTCAAAGGGCTTGCGCACCATTGGGCGCGCAAGCCCTTGTTTGTTTTCGATTTATTGTTGCTGGATTCCCGAGATCACCCAGCCGCCCTGGCCGTTGGCCGGCTTGGTGAGGTGCCAGATTTCATCGATTGGTTGCGCGTCCTGATCGCTGGATTCGCGCACCAGGCCGGTGAAGCGTACGCTGACCACGTGGCGATTGTCCTCGTCGGCCGCTTCCAGCACCTCGGCATCGAGCGTCATCACGTCGGTCGTCTGGGCGGTTTCGCCGCGTTCGGCCAGTTGCATCCGGATTTCGGCGAACACTTCGGGCGACGTGAACGCGCGCAGATCGTCCAGGTTGCCGGCGTCGAACGCAGCCTGCAGGCGGATGAAGTTGAGCTTGGCCTCGCGCGCGAAGGCGTCGGCGTCGAAGCCGGGCGGGAAGGGGCTGGTGGCCGTGTGGCTGCCGCCCGATGCGGCGTGGCTCGGCTCAAATGCGGCCGGCGCGGACATGCCGGCGTACTGCATCGCGGGTGCCGGGGAAGGCGCATTGCGCCGCATGAAGAAGCGGAACAGCATGAAAGCGGCCATCGCCAGGAGCGCCAGCATCATGAAGTTGGCCATCCCCTCGCCCATGCCCAGGTGCGAGAACAGCGCGGCCAGTCCCAGGCCCGCGGCCAGACCGGCAATCGGGCCCATCCAGGAATTCTTCTTCGGCGCGGTCGCCGGGGCCGCGGCCGGCTGCTGGCGCTGCGGTGCGGGCGCGGCGTCCTGCCTGGCGGGCGCGCTACGCTGCATGCCGAAGGACTTGCCGCCGCCCATGCGTCTGGCTTCGGCATCCTGCATGACAAAACCGAAGCTGATGAAAACGGCGAAAAGGCTGATCAAAAAACGTTTCATGGTGAATCCTGGTAAATAAAGGCTGGTTGCTGGACAGGCCCGCGTAAAGGTTCGTTCCCGGACGCTTTTATGCGGAAGCAGGCGCGGCGCGCACGGCGCGGCTGCGGCTGTGCACCGTCTCGACCAGCACGCCGACCTTGTCCGGGTCGGTGTATTGCGAAATGCCGTGGCCGAGGTTGAACACGTGGCCGGGGTGGTTGCCATAGCTGTCGATGATGCGCGTGGCTTCGGCGCGGATGCTTTCCGGCGTGCCGTGCAGGGCAGAGGGGTCGAGGTTGCCCTGCAGCGCCACCTGGCCGCCGACGCGGCGGCGGGCTTCGCCGATGTCGACCGTCCAGTCCAGGCCCACGGCGTCGGCACCGATGCCGGCCATGGACTCCAGCCAGTTGCCGCCGCCCTTGGTGAAGATGATGCTGGGCACGCGGCGGCCTTCGCGTTCCTTGATCAGGCCGGCGACGATGCGCTCCATGTAGTCGAGCGAGAACTCCTTGTAGGTGTGCGGGGAGAGGCTGCCGCCCCAGGAATCGAAAATCATCACCGCCTGGGCGCCGGCCTCGATCTGCGCGTTGAGGTAGTCGATCACCGCCCGCGTGGTCACTTCGAGGATGCGGTGCAAGAGGTCGGGGCGGCTGTACAGCATGGTCTTGATGTGGCGGTAGTCGTCCGAGCCGGAGCCCTCGACCATGTAGCAGGCCAGCGTGTAGGGGCTGCCGGAAAAGCCGATCAGCGGTACCGAGCCGTCGAGCGCGCGGCGGATCGAGCGTACCGCGTCCATCACGTAACCCAGCTTGTCGTTGGGATCGGGCGCCGACAGGTCGCGGATTTCCCATTCGTCGCGCAGCGGGCGTTCGAAGCGCGGGCCTTCGCCCTGGGAGAAATACAGGCCGAGGCCCATCGCGTCGGGCACGGTGAGGATGTCGGAAAACAGGATGGCGGCGTCGAGCGGATAGCGTGCCAGCGGCTGCAGCGTTACTTCGGTGGCCAGATCGGGGGTCTTGCACAGGGTCAGGAAATCGCCGGCGCGGGCGCGGGTGGCGTTGTATTCGGGCAGATAGCGGCCGGCCTGGCGCATCAGCCACAGCGGTGTGTAGTCGGTCGGCTGGCGCATCAGCGCGCGCAGGAAGGTGTCGTTTTTCAGGGCGGACATAAATATAGGCCGGAACGCAAAGCCCGCATTCTAGCAGGCTTGGCGTTCCGGCCTTGCGGCGGGATACGGGAATCAGCCGCGGCGGAAGGTCCACTCCCCGCGTCCGGTCGGGCAGGCCAGCACATCGTGTGGCTTGCGGCCGTCGACCACCAGGGTGGCGTTGCGGCAGCCATCGCGCGCATCGCCCTGCGGAGTGAAGCGGTAATGGTGGCCGTCATTGCGCCATTCGACCGGTATGCCGGGGCGGCCCAGTTCCAGCGCATGACCCATGCAGGCGCGATCGCGGTCGTCCATGCTGTCGCCGATGGCGTGCCCCAGCACCGCGCCGAGCACGCCGCCGATCACCATGCCGACGACGCGATCCTCGCGGCCGGCGATCCGCCCACCGATGGCCGCGCCGGTTACGCCGCCGATCACCGCACCGATTTCGTCGCGGTTGCAGCGGCCGGAAGAAATGCCGTAGTCCTGCACATAAACCACGCCGCTCTTGCCCTGGTATTGCCCGCTCTTGTTGTCCTTGTCGTCGCTCTTGTTCTTCTTCTCCTTTTTGTCGTTTTTGTAATAGCCATGGGCGGGGGCATGGCCGGGGGCATGGCCGGGCGGATCCGCAAGCGCCGGACCCGCGCCCAGCGTCGCGGCGACTGCGATGATCATGGGAAACTTCATCGATTGCTCTCCTTCGGAATGGAATGTTTTTAACGGGACCGAACCGGGCCGACTGAAGGCGCGGTCCGGCTGCTGCTCAATAGCGCCAGGGCGTGTCGTAGGCGTAATGCGCCGGGCGGTCGCGCATGGCCAGCCTGATCCGATGGCCGGAGGCATCCAGAGCCCGGTCCAGCTTCTGGAATTCTGCCTGGGTCATCAGGCCATCGGCCAAAAAACGGCGCTCCATGGCCCGGACTTCCTTCAGTTCGCGCATCAGGCTACGGAATTCACCGCGGCCCAGGCGATGGTTCCGCATGCTGTCCACGCTACGCTCTTCCTGGCTGGCCTGGCGAGCATCGATGATCCGGGCCAGGCGCCTGCTTTCAAGCAGCGCATGGGGCGGCACATGGCCCGGTGAGGCGTTGTCCCAGGAGCGATCCTGGTACGGGTAGGCGCTGCGGTCTTCGGGCCCATGGCTCGCCTGCGCGCCGGCGGTGGCGAAAAACAGGGTGGACAGTGCAATGACGCCGAGTGTGGTTTTGGTGAAATGGCTTTTCATGATGAGGCTCCTGTTTGGTTGTTTGCGTCGCCGTCGATCCATTTCGCCAGCGGACAACTGCACTCTGGGCGCGCCGTGTAAGCGGCGTGTTTGGGGCGGGTAACGAGGTGTAACGCAATGTAACCATGTCCGGGGCGTGCCGTTGCGGCAAAGCCCCGCCGCTACTTGCAGTAGGAGCGCCATGCATTAATCCTAAAAACCGCAGTTGACCGCTCATCACCTCAATGGAAGCCGCGTGAATACTGTGTTTTCTGCCTTCGTGCACGGTCACCTTTTGGGTGACACCGCTACGCACCCGCTGGCACGCCTGGTCGCGCGCCTGCCTTTGTCGCTCCTCCTTGCAGGCCCCGGCCTGCGGCGTCGTCGCTTCGCGGCAGACACGCGACCAGACGCACCATCGGACGCGTCCAACTGCGGTTTCTAGGTTAATAGGTTAGAATTTTCGGCTTTTCTAAATCGCCCCCGCATCCTCAGGAGACTTCGATGCAACAAAACAGACTCGCGGCCATGCTCGCCGCGTTGGGATTGGCCGTGCCCGGCCTCGCTATGGCCACCAACGGCATGATCATGGAAGGCTACGGCCCCATCGCCGCGGCTCTGGGCGGGGCTTCCATGGCCTATGACAATGGCACGGCCGCGATGGCCAACAATCCCGCCACGCTGGGATTGATGGCGGAAGGCAGCCGGGCCGATGTGATGGTGGGCTTTATCGGGCCGGATGTGTCCGCGCCCGGGACAATGGGCGGATCCAGCGCGGATGCCTTCTATGGGCCGGCCTTCGGCTACGCGACCAAGCGCGGCGATCTGGTCTATGGCGCCGGCATCTACGGCCAGGGCGGGATGGGCACCGAGTACGCCAACGGCGACATGGCGCAGGTCAGCGTGGGCCGGGTGATTTTTCCGCTGGCCTATAGCGTGAACGAGCGGTTCAACGTCGGCGGCAGCATCGACGTCGTCTGGTCCGGGATGGATCTGGTCGTCACCGGTTACGGCATCAACTTCAAGGACGAAAGCGACTTCACCGGAGCGGCCAGGGGCTACAGCCTGGCGGGCAAGCTTGGCTTCACCTACAGGCTGGGCGATGCGCTGACCGTCGGCGGCGTCTACCAGACCGCCGGCAATCTCCCCGACCTCAAGGATGGCGCCTACAAGGTGGAAGGTTTCGACATGCCGCCCATCCTGGGCCTGGGCCTGGCCTGGCGGGCGAACGAGCGGCTGATGGTTGCCGCGGACGTCAAGGACGTGATGTGGAGCAGCAGCATGAATACCGTCACGATTTACAAGGACGGTGCGCCCATTGCGCCATTCCAGCAGGACTGGGATGACCAGATCGTGCTGTCGCTGGGCCTGGACTACACGTTCAGCGAGGCGTTCAGCGGCCGCATTGGCTACAACTACGGCAAGAATCCGATCCCGAATCCGTTCGTCAACTACCTGTGGCCGGCAATCGTCGAAAGCCATTACACCGCTGGTTTTGCCTACGCCATCGGCAAGCCGTCGCAGATCAATTTCGCGCTGAGCGTGGTTCCGGAGAAATCGGTGACGGGCACGGGAACCGCGATGCCTTACGGCAACGGCGGCATGATCATCGACCACAGCCAGGTGAACTGGCAACTGATGTACAGCTACCGGTTCTGACGGACGGGCGGCATGGCATCGAAAAGCCGGAGGCATCTTGCCCCGGCTTTTTTGATGCTTTGAAGCCTGATCATGTGCGGAGGACGCCCGTCAGGTCTTGATTGTTGCACGCCCTGGTCGAGAACCCGGGCAACCCCCTGCCGTGCCGGACGTGGCCGTTCCCGCGGTCGCCGGGAAGGCTAACAGGAGGGTGTGTGGCGGGGAATTTTCTTGCTGCGCCTTAAGAGCGACCCGCATGCCTGTCTGCTTGACCGGGATTTTGATGCTGTGTCCGGTCGGGGTCATCAGGCTGGCCATGACTGCCAGCATCGCGTATGAGGCATGCCAGGGGTGCGTCCGCTTCGATTTGGGCGGCATGCTGAAAATAACGCTGGTTCCGGCCCCGCTCCATTCATACAGCTTCATGTGTTCATCATCGAGGTGTTGCGAGCTATTACGCATATCAATTCTCCTGGGGTTCCATTAGACCGGCAGCGATGCGGTTGCTGCCGTCGGGCTGACTGATATCGGGTTTAACGTCCGGTCCGCGGGTCGGGATGGACCCCTTTTTCACCTTCTATTCCGGGTGCGATTTTTTCGTTCTTGGCAATCTGCGCTGTGTCGTTGACCAAACCGGACGGTTGAACCGAGCCCTTCTGGGTTTCAAGGCTCACGCCCAGCCCTTCCATGCGCTTTTCCGCCGGAGGACGCACCCCCACCTTGGCCGTGCTCCAAACGCCCTCAGGATATTTGGAGGCGTTGACGCGGTCGATATGGGCGCGGGCCCTGGTGTATTCGTCCCTGCCCAGCTGGTTGTCGCGATTGGCATCGCTTTTGCGAAATGCCAGTTCTTGTCCGCCCTTGGCGACAAACTCCTCCAGGCTGACCAGCTCGTCTCCGTTGAGGTCGATTACTTTGAGCTCGGGCATGACGGGTTCGGCCAGAACCGAAGTGGTGGAGAATGCAGCCAGCGCGCCAGCGAGGGTCAATTTCAAAATGCGATGTTCAAAACGTTCCATGTCTATCTCCTGTGTCATTAGTGGAATCGAATGCAATTGCACTCGGACTGGATATAGCCAGGATCGTGCCAGGCATGAATTATTGTTTTAAAACAGATGGATACGATGATTGCGCGACCACTGAGGCGAGCATGCAGGCATAAGGCGGGCGTTTTTGTCGCCTAATGGCGACAGTTGCCGACGCATTTTTGCAACCGATTGAATTTATGGGACTATTTTGTCCAACTCTGGCGACAGTCTTCGCCCGGACGCCGCCGGTGCGTTAACGCAGCGAAGCTGTCTTCGCATGCCTCCGCAACCGAGGCTTTCAAAGGATCAGGGGAATCATGCGGTGCGCGATGAACGGCCCCACCCTGGCGGAATCCGGTGCCAGAAAACCCCTGGTTGTAGCGAACTGATCCGGGTCGGGTGGCCGACACTCAATCTTCGTCGCGTTCCTTGAACAGGGCGGGGGTGAGGCCGTGGCGTTGCAGCAACCGGTATACCTCGGTGCGGTTGCGTCCGGCCAGCCGTGCCACTTCGCTGACCTGGCCGCGGGTGAGCTTCAAGAGCGTGATGAGGTAATCGCGTTCGAAGGTCGTCCGCGCTTCGGCCAGCGGCAGGATCTCCGCCGGTTTGTCGCGAAGCGCGCGCGCGACCAGGCTGACCGGGATGGCGGCGGTGGTGCAAAGCGCGACGCATTGCTCAAGCACGTTATGCAACTGGCGGATGTTTCCCGGCCAGTCGGCGGCCACCAGCATTTCCAGCGCGTCGGGGGCAAAGCCATGAATGCGACGGTCGTACTTTTTGGTCAGCAGGCCGAGGAAATGCCGGGCCAGCAGCGGGATGTCCTCGCGACGCTCGCGCAGCGGCGGCAGCGTGAGGGTGACCACGTTGAGGCGGTAATACAGGTCCTCGCGGAATTCGCCGCTGACGATGGCCTCATCAAGGTTGCGGTGCGTAGCCGAGAGGATGCGCACGTCGAAGGCGCGCGTTTCAGTCGCACCGACCGGCCGTACCTCGCCTTCCTGCAGAACGCGGAGGAGCTTGACCTGCAGCGGCAACGGCATGTCGCCGATCTCGTCGAGAAAAACGGTGCCGCCCTCGGCGCTTACGAACAGGCCGGGATGGTCGCGTGCCGCCCCGGTGAAGGCGCCCTTCACGTGGCCGAACAGCTCCGATTCGAGCAGTTCGGCCGGGATCGCCCCACAGTTGATCGCGACAAAGGGTTTGTCGCGGCGAGGGCTGGCGCGGTGGATGGCGCGCGCCAGCAGCTCTTTGCCGGTTCCCGATTCGCCCTGGATCAGCAGCGACGCATCGCTCCGCGCGGCCAGCCGGGCTTCGGCCAGGAGCGTGTCCATGACCGGACTGGCAGTGACGATTTCGCTTCGCCAGCTGTCGTCGTGGGTGTCGGTACTGCCTCCTGACAAGCGGGTTGCGCGATTCAGCAGACCAATCAGCGTCGGGGCATCGTAAGGCTTGGTCAGGTAGCCGAACAGCCCCATCTGGGTGGCGGCCACCGCGTCCGGAATGGTGCCGTGCGCGGTCAGGACGATCACCGGCAGCGCCGGGTCGCGCGCATGAATGGCGCGAAACAGCGCCATGCCATCCATGCCGGACATCTGCATGTCGGTCAGCACGGCATCGGGCCGAGCCAATGCCAGCTGCGCCAGCGCGGCCTCGCCGCTGGCGACCGCTTCAACCCTGAAGCCGTTGGCTTCGAGCCGCAAGGTGATCAGTTCGCGTAGCGCGTCGTCGTCGTCGACGACCAGAATGCATGGTTTTTTCATGGCGTCCTGGATGATTCGTTACGCTGCTGCAGCGATTTCTCCAGCGCCTTGATCTGTTCGAGCTTGTCCTGCAATTCCTGGTTGCGGGCGGTCTGTTGCCTGAGTTCGATGCGCGTCCTCAGCTCTCTTTTCATGATTTCGACCAGAGCCTGCATTCGGGCATCGCCTTCGGTCAGGGCGTTGAGGGCTTTCAGGCTGCGCTCAAGCGCCTCCACATTGTCCTCGCGCTCAAGCAGGGCGATCAGTTGAAAACGACGGCTGTCGTCGAGACGGCGCTCGGTGTCCAGTCGTTCCAGTTCGCGGCGCCGCTGCTCGGGAGACAGCGAGGCCACCCGCGCCAACTCGTTAAGCAGCGCAGAAGCATCCGGCGTGCTTTGTCTTGCCTGAACGGGTTGCGTGGCCGGGACGGAGGGACGTTCGGGCGGGACGGCACATGCGCCGAGCATCAGCAGCAGCCCGGCAGGAAATACGGATTTAATCGTCATTGCGGCAAAGGCCAGGTTAAACGGATACAGGTCGACCAGGGCGGGCAATCGACCACCTCGGCCGTGCCGCCAGCGGCCAGCAGCGATTCGCGCACGATCGACAGTCCCAGTCCGCTGCCCTTGACGGTGCTGACCGGCTGGCGTGCGCCCTGGAAAAACGGCTCGAAAACGCGATTTCGTTCTGCTTCGGGAATGCCTTCACCCTGGTCGCATACCGACACTATCACAGCGCCGTCGGCAGGTTCGCTGTTCACCAGGATGTGTCCACCCCGGGGGCTGAACTTGACCGCGTTGGACAGCAGATTGTCGAGCACAGTTTCCAATTGGCTGCGATCGCAGTGCACTGTGGCGATGGCCAACTGCGCCTCGACCTCGATACCACGTGCTTCGAGTGCCAGCCGTTGCCGTGCCAGCACGCCAGCAAGCACCTCGGCCAGGTCTTGCGGCGTGGCCGGGGGGAGGGAGGCGTCCCGTATCATGCCGCTGTAACGGATCAGGTCCTCGATCCGCTTCTGCAGATCGCGGCTACCGCTGTCCATGATGCCGACAATGCTGCGCTGGCGAATGTTGAGGCTGCCCGCCAGTTCGTCGTTCAGCAGCGCGACGCCTTCTCTCAACGAGGCAAGCGGGGTTTTCAGCTCGTGCGACACATGGCGCAGGAAGCGCAGCTTCTGCTCTTCAAGAAGCTGCAGGCGCTGGCGCAGCCAGTCGATTTCACGGCCCAGTTCGACGATGTCCTGAGGCCCGCTGATCGCCGGAAGCGGGCCCAGGTCGGCCCGCCCGAGCTGCTGGATCGAAGCCTTGAGCTGCTTGATCGGGCGGTTGATCATCCAGGAGAACACGGCCGCCAGCAGCAGCGTCAGGGGAATCAGCGCCAGCGCCAGCACAATCAGCCGCTGGCGGGTGGATTGCACCGTTTCCTCCAGCGCCTGCAATTCGTGCTGTACCGCGGTGTCGGCCTGGACGAGCAGGGTACGTGCGCTTGCATGCAGCAAATCGAATGACGGCTCAAGCGCGCGAAAGCGCTCGCTGCCGAGAAATTCCCCTGGCTGCAGATCTCGGTACAGCGTCCGGCTGCGGGTCTGCAGCGCGGCAAGTGTGGTGCTCGATGTGGGATCGACAAGCAAGGTGTCGAGTCGCGCCAAGTGGTCTTGCAGTTCCTCGAAGCTCGATCGCAGGGCAGGACCGAATTCAGCGTCCTGCAGCAGATGGTATTGACCGGCGGCGCGCTGAAACTGGTTGACCGACTCGACGATCTGCCGCACGTCGCGCGTGATGGCGAGGCTGTTGCGGGTGAACTGGCGCTGGGTGTCGACCACCCCCTGCAAAATGTGCACCGCATTGATGAGGCCGCTGGCCAGCGGCACGATCAGCACCCCCATGGCAATGATGACCAGAATGGTGAACGACCGGGGGTAATAAGGGCCAGAAAGCATCCGGACAGGAGGTCGGTGGTGATGTTGCAGCATAGCCCGATTGGCATGCGTCATGGCACTCGCCATGACGCATGCGCAGGGCTTACAGCAAATCGAGGTAGGCCAGGATGCCCTTGGCGGCTTCGCGGCCTTCCCACACGGCGGTCACCACCAGGTCGGAACCGCGAACCATGTCGCCGCCGGCGAAGATCTTGGGGTTGGCGGTCTGGAAAGCGTGCGCTTGACCCTTGGCGATCACGCGGCCGCCCGGGTCGATGGTGATCTGGTGCTGCTCAAACCACGGCTGCGGGTTGGGGCGGAAACCGAAGGCCACGATGACGCGATCGGCCGGCACGACTTCCTCGGAGCCCGGAACCACGACGGGGGTGCGGCGGCCGCGCGCGTCGGGCGGGCCAAGCTCGGTGGTCACGAGTTTGACGCCTTCGACCTTGCCGTCGCCGACGATTTCGACCGGCTGGCGGTTCCACAGGAATTGCACGCCTTCTTCCTTGGCGTTGCCCACTTCACGCTTGGAGCCGGGCATGTTCTCCTCGTCGCGGCGATAGGCGCAGACGACGCTGGCCGCGCCCTGGCGGATGCTGGTGCGGTTGCAGTCCATCGCCGTGTCGCCGCCGCCCAGCACCACGACCCGCAGCCCCCTCATGTCCTGGTAGACCTCGTCGGGTTTGGTCAGGTCCAGGCACTTGCGCACGTTGGAAATCAGGAACGGCAGCGCTTCCAGCACGCCGGGCAGGTCTTCGCCGGGGAAGCCGCCCTTCATGTAGGTGTAGGTGCCCATGCCCATGAACACGGCGTCGTATTCGTCGAGCAGGGTCTGCATCGGGACAGACTTTATGCCCTCTTGGGTATTGCCGACCTCAATCCCCAGGCGGAACTCGACGCCCATGCCCTCGAACACTTCGCGGCGGCGCGTCATCACCGTCTTTTCCATCTTGAACTCGGGGATGCCGAAAGTCAGGAGGCCGCCGATCTCGTCGTAGCGGTCGTACACCACCGGCTTCACGCCGCTGCGCGCCAGCACGTCGGCGCAGCCCAGTCCCGCAGGGCCGGCGCCGATGATGGCGACCTTTTTTCCGGTCGGCACCACGTTCGACATGTCCGGGCGCCAGCCGGCCTTGAAGGCTTCCTCGGAAATGAATTTCTCGATCTGGCCGATGGTCACCGCGCCGAAGCCGTCGTTCAGGGTGCAGGCGCCCTCGCACAGGCGGTCCTGCGGGCAGACGCGGCCGCACACCTCGGGCAGGCTGTTGGTCTGGTGCGAGAGTTCCGCCGCCTCGAACAGGCGGCCCTCGGTCACCAGCTTGAGCCAGTTTGGAATGTAATTGTGCACCGGGCACTTCCACTCGCAGTAAGGGTTGCCGCAGCCGAGGCAGCGGTCGGCCTGCTCCTGCGCGTGCGCCGTGTCCATCAGCGCGTAGATCTCGCGGAACTCGTGCTTGCGCACGTTCGCCTCGGTCTTGTCGCCGTCGCGTCGCGCCTGCTTCAAAAACTGGAATACGTCACCCATGTCTAGGTCTCAACTCTCATCGTTCAATTGTGTGGCCAGTCTTGCGGGGCACGGTGCTGGTGCAGGCAGGCCAGGACAGCAACTTGGTCAGCATCAATTTCATAAAACAAACTCCAGGGAAAACGTCTCAAGCCAATGCGCCGAGTTCGTCCGTAGGCAATGGCAAACGCCGCAGGCTGGCGGCCCAATGTAGCGACCGCGGCCAGCACCGCACGCATGAACTCGTTGCCGAGTCCGGGTGCCTCAAGTTGGTACCATGCAGCGGCAGCTTCGATCTCAGCTTCGGCTTCAGGCTCGATCAGCACCTTCATAGGCGCTGTTCGATTCCCCGTAATACCTCTTCTGCAGGACGCCCCCGATTGGGGTCGGCCTGGTGCGCTTTCATCCGGGCGTCCAGTAAGTTTTTCTGCGCAGCCGATAGCGGGCGCTGCGCCGCCTCTTCCGCTATTGCGTCCCACAGGTCTTCCACCAGTTGCATCTTTTCGGCGAAGGGCCGTTTTTTTGCTTCTTCCAGCAGATCGATTTCCATGTGCGTCTCCTTTCAAATCATCGCGGCTTCGCGCGCTGCACCGGGTATATCCTCGACCAGGTCTTCAATCGAAATCCGCTTCGGCTTGACCAGCCACACCTTCGCCAGCGTGGCGTCGAAGTCGGCCAGCAGCGCGCGGGCGCGGGCGCTGCCGGTGAGCGCCAGATGGCGCTCGATCTGCGCCTTGAGGAAGATGCGGAATGGTTCGGTTTCGTCGCTGACGATGCGGGTCAGCTCGACCATTTCCTTGTTGGTCTTCGACACGAAGTCGCCCGCGTCGTCGACCACGAAGGCCATGCCGCCGCTCATGCCGGCGCCGAAGTTGAGACCAGTGTCGCCCAGCACGACGATGACGCCGCCGGTCATGTATTCGCAGCCGTGGTCGCCGATGCCTTCCACCACCGCCAGCGCGCCTGAGTTGCGCACGCCGAAGCGCTCGCCGCCCATGCCCGCGGCATAGAGTTCGCCGCCGGTGGCGCCGTACAGGCAGGTGTTGCCGATCAGGGTGTTGCGGTGCGCCTCGAAGGTGGCGACGCGCGGCGGGAAGATCACCAGCCGGCCGCCGCCCATGCCCTTGCCGACGTAGTCGTTGGCGTCGCCTTCCAGCGTGATGGTCAGCCCCTTGTGGTTCCACACGCCCAGGCTCTGGCCGGCCGAGCCGGTCAAGCCGATACGAATGGTGTCGTCGGGCAGCCCTTTGCCGCCGTGCGCCTTGGCGATCTCGCCCGACAGGCGCGCGCCGATCGAGCGGTTGACGTTGCGGATTTCGTAGGCGAGTTCGATTCGGGTGCCTGCCTTGATCGCGGCCAGCGCATCGGCCACCATCCGTTCGGCCAGTTCGCCCTTGTCGAAGGAGGGGTTGCGTTCCTGCTGCGCGAAGCGCGGCGCGTCGGCGGGGATGTCTCCCTGCGAGAGCAGCACGTCGAGCTTGAGGCGGCCCTGGCGCGGCGTGTCGCCGGCGGAAATGTCCAGCAGGTCGGTGCGGCCGATCAGGTCGGTCAGCTGGCGGATGCCGAGGCTGGCCATCAGCTCGCGCGTTTCCTCTGCGACGAACTTGAAGTAGTTCACGACCATGTCGGGCAGGCCGATGAAGTGGTCCTTCCGCAGCTTTTCGTTCTGCGTGGCGATGCCGGTGGCGCAGTTGTTCAGGTGGCAGATGCGCAGGTATTTGCAGCCCAGCGCGACCATCGGGCCGGTGCCGAAGCCGAAGGACTCGGCGCCGAGGATGGCCGCCTTGATGACGTCGAGGCCGGTCTTCAGGCCACCGTCGGTCTGCACGCGGACCCTTCCTCGCAAACCATTTGCACGCAGCACCTGCTGCGCTTCGGACAGGCCGAGCTCCCACGGCGAGCCGGCGTACTTGACCGAAGCCAGGGGGCTGGCGCCGGTGCCGCCGTCGTAGCCGGAAATGGTGATGAGGTCGGCGTACGCCTTGGCGACGCCGGCGGCAATGGTGCCGACGCCGGGTTCGGCGACCAGCTTCACCGACACCAGCGCGTCGGGGTTGACCTGCTTCAGG
Organism: Pseudomonadota bacterium; assembly: GCA_030836725.1. GTDB lineage: Bacteria > Pseudomonadota > Gammaproteobacteria > Burkholderiales > Thiobacillaceae > Thiobacillus. The sequence continues at coordinate 16,872 of JAUPLV010000004.1, forward strand.
TCGTAAATCAGCTGCGCCAGATCCTCGATCGAATAGATGTCGTGGTGCGGTGGCGGCGAGATCAGCGGGGTGCCGGGCTTGCAGTGACGCAGGCCGGCGATCATGACCGAAACCTTGTCGCCCGGCAGCTGGCCGCCTTCGCCGGGCTTGGCGCCCTGCGCGATCTTGATCTGCAGCACTTCGGCGTTGACCAGGTAGGTCGCCGTGACGCCGAAGCGGCCGGAAGCAATCTGCTTGATCTTCGAAGTCTTGGAGGTGCCGTAGCGCTTCGGGTCCTCGCCGCCCTCGCCCGAGTTGGAGCGGCCGCCGATGCGGTTCATCGCTTCGGCCAGCGCCTCGTGCGCTTCCGGCGACAGGGCGCCGAGCGACATGCCGGCGGAATCGAAGCGCTTGAGGATGGTATCCAGCGGCTCGACTTCCTCAAGCGGGATGGGTTGAACCCCGTGCTCGGCGCCGGCCTTCAGCTTCATCAGGTCGCGCAGCATCGCCACCGGGCGGCTGTCGACCAGCGCGGAATACTTCTTGAATTCGGCGTAGTCGCCCTCTTTCACCGCCTTCTGCAGTTGCTGCACCACGTCCGGGTTGTAGGCGTGGAACTCCTCGCCGAACATGAACTTCAAGAGGCCGCCGGCCGACAGCGGCTTCAACGGGTTGAACGCGGCCTTGTGCAGCAGCTTCTGGTCGGACTCGAAATCGTCGAAGTTGGCGCCGGAAATGCGCGACACCGTGCCCTTGAGGCACAGCCCGACCACGCTTTCATGCAGGCCCACGCCTTCGAACAGCTGGGCGCCGCGATAGCTCGCCACCAGCGAAATACCCATTTTCGACAGCACCTTATAAAGGCCCTTGTCCATGCCCTTGCGGAAGTTGGACAGCGCCTTGTCGAGGCTGGGCTTGATCTCGCCGGTCTTCACGAATTCGCCGATCACCTGGTAGGCGAGATACGGATACACCGCGGTCGCGCCGTAGCCGATCAGGCAGGCGTAGTGGTGCGGGTCGCGCACGCTGCCGGTTTCCACCACGATGTTGGCGTTGCAGCGCAGGCCGGCGGCGATCAGCGCATGGTGCACCGCGCCGGTGGCGAACAGCGCATGGATCGGCAGGCGATCACGGGCGATGTTGCGGTCGGACAGGACGAGGATGACCTTGCCGGCTTTCACCGCGTCGATGGCGCGCGTGTTGAGATCGCGGATCGCCGCTTCCAGCGTGGTCGTCGCCGGGTCGTAATGCAGGTCGAGCCTGGCCGCGGCAAAAGCCGGGTCGTTCAGGTTCAAGAGCTTGTCGAAGGCTTCCTTCGACAGCAGCGGCGTGTGCACTTCCACCCGGTGCGCGTGCGCCGGGCTTTCCTCGAACAGGTTGCGCTCGGGGCCAAACGCGGTGTTGAGCGACATCACGATCGCCTCGCGGATCGGGTCGATCGGCGGGTTGGTCACCTGCGCGAACTGCTGGCGCAGGAAGTCGAACGGCGAGCGCACTTTCTGGCTCAGCACCGCCATCGGGGTGTCGTCGCCCATCGAGCCGATCGCCTCGGCGCCGTCCTCGGCCAGCACGCGGATGATCTGGTCGCGCTCCTCGAAGCTGACGTTGTGGAGTTTCTGGTGGGTCAGCAGGCTCGCGGCATCCATCACCGGCAGGTCGGCGTCCTGGTTGATCGACAGGTCGAGCTTCACCGCGCTGGCCTTCAGCCATTCGCGGTAGGGCTGCGCGCCCTTCAGTTCGTTGTCGATGTCTTCCGGCATCAGCAGGCGACCGGTCTCGAGGTCGGCGGCGATCATCTGGCCGGGCTTGACGCGGCCCTTGCGCTCGACGTTGGCCGGGTCGATCTGCCACACGCCCACTTCCGAGGCGATGGTGAGGATGCGATCCTTGGTCAGCACCCAGCGCGCCGGGCGCAGGCCGTTGCGGTCGAGCGTGCAGGCCGCATAGCGGCCGTCGGTCAAAACGATGCCGGCGGGGCCGTCCCACGGCTCCATGTGCATCGAGTTGTATTCGTAGAAGGCGCGGATGTCGGCATCCATCGACTCGACGTTCTGCCAGGCCGGCGGAATCACCAGGCGCAGCGCGCGGAACAGGCCGGCGCCGCCCATCACCAGGCCCTCGACCATGTTGTCGAGGCTCATCGAATCGGAACCGTTGGTGCCGACGATGGGGCGCACGTCGTCCATGTTCGGGATCAGCGGGGTGGCGAACTTCTGCTCGCGCGCGCGGCTCCAGTTGCGGTTGCCCTGCACCGTGTTGATCTCGCCGTTGTGCGCCAGATAGCGGAACGGCTGCGCCAGCCGCCACTGCGGCCAGGTGTTGGTCGAGAAGCGCTGGTGGAACACCACCAGGCTCGACGCGAAGCGCGCGTCGTTCAGGTCGGGGTAGAACACCGGCAGCTTGTCCGGCATCACCAGGCCCTTGTAGCTGATGACGCGGCACGACAGCGTCGGCAGGTAGAACACCGGATCGCTCGCTTCCAGCGCCTTTTCGGCCTGGCGGCGCCCGATGTAGAGCTTGCGCTCGAAGTCGTCTTCGGAGAGGCCCGCCGGCGCGTTGACGAACACCTGCTCGATATGCGGCAGCGAGGCCAGCGCCGATTCGCCGCACACGGATGAATCGGTCGGCACCAGGCGGAAGCCGGCGACCGCGAGGCCCTGCGCTTCCAGCGAGGTTTTCAGCGTGGCGCGCGCATGCGCCTGCGGCGCCGCATCGCGCGACAGGAACAGCAGGCCGGCGGCATACAGCTCGCCCAAGGCAAAACCGGCTTCGCCCGCCACCGCGCGCAGGAACGCGTCCGGCTTCTTGAACAGCAGGCCGCAGCCGTCGCCCGACAGGCCGTCGGCGGCAATCGCGCCGCGGTGCGTCATGCAGGCCAGCGAGCCGATCGCGTTCCGCACCAGCGTGTGGCTGGGCTGATTGTCGATCTGCGCGATCAGGCCGAAGCCGCAGCTATCCTGTTCGAAATCGGGCGAATACAGCGTCCCGTCCAGCCAGCGTTGTCGTTCCATGGTTGAGTGTGCTCAGGCAACAGCGGCCTGCCCACAGGGCAAGCCGCAAAAATTCAAGCGAAAAGTGCGGCATTTTAATCCCTCAGGCCGCGTGCGGCAATGACGGCTTCCGGCAAGGCCTTGCGGCTGCAAGGGTTTCAAAGTGCGTTCCGCACACGGGATGAGAGTGGAATTGCCCAAGGAAATTCACCTGGTTCAAAATGAATGTCGAATTTCCTGTCCCGTTGCCAGAATGAGCGGTTTGGCGGAGGTTGAACGGCGCCGGTATCCCCTGAAGGAGCAAAGCCATGAAGCTGTTAAGCTGGAACATTCAATGGGCGCGCGGGCAGGACGGCCGGGTCGATCTTGCTCGCATCCTTGGAACCATCCGGTGCTTGGGCGATTTCGACGTCATCTGCCTGCAGGAAGTCGCGGTCAACTTCTCCGGCCTGCCCGGCAGCCGCGGCGAAAACCAGATGGCCGAACTTGCCGCCGGCCTCCCCGGCTACACCGCGATTTACGGCGCCGCGGTCGACGTGCCCGATGGCCGCGGCGGCCGCAGCCAGTTCGGCAATGCCCTCTTTTCCCGCCTGCCGGTCGGCCAGGTGTGGCGGCATCTGCTGCCCTGGCCGGCCGAACCCGACACGCCCAGCATGCAGCGCGTGCTGGTGGAAGCCGTGGTGACCGCCGACATCGGCCCGCTGCGAGTAATGACCACGCATCTGGAGTACTACTCGCAGCGCCAGCGCGAAGCCCAGATCAACGCCATCCGCCGCCTGCATGCCGAGGCCTGCGCCATGTCGGCGCGCCCACCGCTGCTTGAAGAGGAGGGCGGCGCCTTCGAAGTGTTCCCCCGGCCGGCGCAGGCGATCTTGTGCGGCGACCTCAACTTCCCGGCCTCCGCGCCCGAGCGTGCGCAAATCCTCGCGCCATTCAACGGCGGCATACCCGGCTTTCGCGACGCCTGGTCGGTATTGCATCCTGAAGAAAAACATGCCCCCACGGTTGGCGTCCACCCGGTCGACTTCGTCAGCCAGCCAGAGTGCTTTGATTTCGTTTTTCTGACGGAAGGGCTGGCGGGCCGACTCAAGGCGCATGGCATCGATGCCGCGATCGAGGCATCGGACCATCAACCGGTGTGGGTGGAAATTGCTTGATGGGCGTCGCTGGCGGCGGCGGGCCGCTCAACGCGCCCCGGGCCTGACGCTCAGCGGCCGTCGCCGACCAGGCGCTCCAGTGCGCGCATGATCGCCGACGAATCGAGTTCGCTGTCGCCGGCGCCCATCAGCGCGTTCATCTGCTGCGCGATCAGCGCGGCGCCGGGCAGCGGGGTGGCGGTTTCCTGCGCGTTGTCCATGACGATGGCCATGTTCTTGTGGTGCAGCTTGACCTTGAAGCCGGCCTTGTAGTTCGAGTCGAGCATGCGCTGGCCGTGGACTTCGAGGATGGGGCTGCCGGCAAAGCCGCCCATCAGCGCTTCGCGCATCTTGACCGGGTCGACGCCGTTGCGGCGCGACAGCAGGATGGCTTCGGCGACGCCTTCGAAGGTGAGCCCGACGATAATCTGGTTGCAGCATTTGACGACCTGCCCGGCGCCGTGGCCGCCGACGTGGACGATGTGCTTGCCGAGGATTTCAAACAGCGGGCGGATCTTTTCGAAGATCAGCGCGTCGCCGCCGACCATGATCGACAGCGTGCCTTCGCGCGCGGCGACTTCGCCGCCCGACAGCGGGGCGTCGAGCATGTGGACGCCGCGTTCGGCCAGCGCCGCGGCGATGCGGCGGGTGGCGGCGGGCGACACGGTGCTCATGTCGACGACGGTGTGGCCGGGTTTGGCGCCGTGCACCAGGCCGCGGTCGCCGAGGATGATCTGCTCGACGTCGGTGGTGTCGGAGACGACGGTGAAGGTGATGTCGGACTCCGCCGCCACTTCGGACGGCGTGCCCTTGCCGAGCGCACCGGCGACCAGCATCGGTTCGAGGCGGTCGAAGCGCCGGCCGTAGACATACAGCTGATGCCCGGCGCTGAGCAGGTTCTCCGCCATGGGGCGGCCCATGATGCCGCTTCCGATAAACCCGATTTTCATGATGCGAACCCTTTCACGACGACAAGCCAGAACGGCAGCGTAACCAATCCCGCCAGCGTTGACCAGCCCATGATCAGCCCTGCCAGCCGGATGTCCAGGCCGAACCGGTCGGCCAGCGCGATGACCATGACCATGGTCGGCATGGCGGCTTCCAGCACCGCCGCTTCGCCGGGTTCGGTGAGCTTGCCGGGCCATGCCAGCGCAATGCCCAGCGCCAGCAGCGGCATCAGCGCCAGTTTGATGCCCATGGCGACAAAGACGGCCTTTTGCGGCCTCAGGTCTTGCCAGGGAATGGTCAGGCCGAGCACGAACAGCATCAGCGGAATGGTCGGGCTGCCGGCCCAGCGCGCGGCTTCCACCAGCGGTTCGAGCGACAGGCCGGACAGATTCACCGCCAGCCCGGCGGCGAAGCCCCATACCGGCGGCAGCCGCAGCCACATCGACAGGAACGAGGTGCGCTCGGCATGTTGTCCGCAGCGATAGGCGATCCACACGCCGAGCGACCACAGCAGCGGCGTCGCGGCGAGCATGTCGGCGAAGAAGGGGTAGCGCGCGCCCGATTCGCCGTACACCGTGGTGAGAAAGGGATAGCCGAAGAACAGCACGTTGCCGAAGCCGGATGCCAGCATGATGGTGCCGCGCTGTGGCCGCGACAGGCCGCGCCCGAGCGGGGTGGCGAACAGCGCCAGCGCGGCGAGCCCGAGCCCGAACAGGGTGGCGGCGCCGAAGATCAGCGGCACCTGCAGGATGCTCAGGTCGACGGCGGCGGCGGCGCCCGCCGAGAAAAACAGCATCGGCGCGAAGAAATTCAGCACCAGCCGGTTGATCTCGCCGCGCAGGCCGACGACGGAAATGCCGGTCTGCCAGCGCGGCCAGATGGCGCCCGCGGCGATCAGCAGCGACAGGGGCAGCAGCGTTTTCAGCAGCAGTTGCTGCGCAAGCTCAGGCGACATTCTGGAAAGTGACAGCGGCACGGACGCGCATCATAACGCCACCGTCCAGCCGCCGGCGCGGGAGGGGATCAGGTGCGCGAAGCGGGGAGGGCGCGGGTTTCGACGCGGTGCGAGAAACCGTCGGATTCAAGCCACTCCTTGATCTGGCTGGCGTCGCCGGCGCGTCGGCTGGTGCCGCGGGCATCGAGCAGCACGATGATGACATCGCGGTTGGCGACCTGCGCCTGCATGACCAGGCAGTGTCCGGCCTCGTTGATGAAGCCGGTTTTCGACAGGCCGATGTTCCAGTCTTCGGCCCGGGTGAAGCGATTGGTGTTGTTGAAGGCCACCGGGCGATACAGCACCCGCGCCTTGTGGCGTTTTTTCTTCACCACCACGCGCTGGGTGCCGAGGGTGTAGTGACCGGTGGAACTGATCTGGCGGATTTCGGGGTAATTCTGATAGGCGTAGTCGGCAAGTTTGGCGAGATCGAGCGCGGTCGAAACGTTGCCGCTCGAAAGCCCGGTGGGCTCGACGTAAACCGTATCGTGCATGTCGAGCGCCCGTGCCATCCGGTTCATGTTTTCGACGAAACGCTCCAGGCCGCCCGGATAGGTGCGCCCGAGCGCATGCGCCGCGCGGTTGTCGGAGGCAATCAGCGCCAGATTCAGCAGTTGGCCGCGCGTGTAGCTGGCGCCGATGGCCAGCCGCGAGCCGGTTCCCTTGAGGGTGTCGCGATCCGCGGGGCTGATGGCGATCTTTTCATCCAGCGGCTGCGCGGCATCCAGCACCAGCATCGCCGTCATCAGTTTCGTGATCGAGGCGATCGGCGTCTGCAGGGAGGCGTTTTTTGCCAGCAGCGTCTCGCCGCTGGCCTGGTCGAGCACCAGCACGGATTGCGCGCTCAGGTCGGGAACCGACGCCGGGTCGAAAATCGATTGCGTTACCGACAGGCTGTCGGGCTGGCCGCTCCATTGCAGCGAGGCGCGGCTATCGAGCGCGGCGGCGCCCGTGTGAACGCACAATAAAATCAGTCCGGACAGTACAGCTTTCATATGCATGGGCTTCGATCAAGGGACAGCGGAAATCTACCTGCGAAAGGAAGATACGGCCATGACGGACAAAACTTGAAGACAATCGTTCACGGCAGCGTTCGGCCATCCTGAGCTTCAGATGAGGTATGTTTAGCAAAATAAAGCATATATAGCAATGAGATGCGCCGTTTTCCGGACATTTTACTTAAGCGTTCGGGCGGCCAGCCGGTTCCGTGCCCCGAATGACCACCCCCCGCAGAGGGACGGCCATCAAGCGGGATTCGCGGCGGAACGCCATGCGGCTCGCGCTATTTTGGATCGAGCCCCCAGATTTTCTTGTAGGCGTTCTTGACCCCGCCCGCGAGTTTCCGGGCGGCGTCCGCGTCACCGCCGCGCAGCGCCTCAAGATAGGCTGCAATGGCCATGCGGCCTTCCGCCAGCGCCGCCTCGAACTCGGTGCGGATGGGTTCAAGATCCCCGGCCAGCGCCTGCTCTTCCCATTTGATCGACAGCCAGGCTCCATAGCGATGCCGGACCGCGGCCAGTTCCCCGGCGTTTTTCGCCGCAGCCGCCCGGTCGAATACAACCTCCATCGCCTCATGGAAATCATTGGCCTTGTCGGCAATTGAATTGATGCGGGCCTGGATGCGCATACCCCACAACAGATAACGCACCTCCTCGAGAACCAGGTGGGCGCGCGCCACCTCGCCGTCTTTCAGCAAAGATATCGCTTCTCTGCCGATGGCGATCGGCCGGTTCATCTTTTCCGGGAAATCGGCAATGCCGGCGAAGGGGGCTGGCGGGTCTGCGGCATAACGCCTGGCCAGGCCCTCCCAGCCCGCAATGAATCGATCCATGGCCACAAGCGCCTTGTCGACGTTGTCCTTGTTGCCGGTAAGCGCAAGGGACAGACGGTATTGGCCGTAGGGTGCGGCAAGATCGCGACTGAAATCCGCGTAGTCCGAAACGGCCGAGGAATTCGTGGAGACCAGTAAAAAACCCGCCGCGGCAATAGCCCTGAGATATTTCATTTACATTCCATTCCAAAAAGCAGCAATACCTTATCCGGCCCCGGCAATGGGCGTCAGCCCCCTCGATGCCGCGGCCCGCCGCGAAAATCGCCCGGTTCAGCCGGGGTATTCAGGGTTGACCCGGTCATAGAAGCGAGCGCGGAAAAGCAGCCGTTTTTTCGCGGGATCGGCGCTGTCCAGCAGTTTTTCCCGGGTGTGGAGCACGTTGTTCGAGATCAGGCCCATCCCGGATTCCAGCCGGCCCTCGATGACCTGCTCCGGCTCGTCCGAAATCAGGGATTCCAGCACTTTTCGGGCAGCGAGGATATCGCTTTCCTCCGACCAGGCCATGTCCGTTTTCCTGAACGAAAACCGGTGGCACAAATGGCCGTCGGCATTGGTCCAGAAGACCTTTCCGCCCAGGCTCATGTCAATTTCGCCGGTGGCCGGGTTCCTGTAATTGAAGCAGTCCCTGTTCATCAGCACCGCCAGGGCGCCCGGATCCTTGTCCCGGAGATGGATGTACAGCACTTCGTGGTCGAGAACCTTGTTGCTCCCGCCTTCGATCGCGGGGCGCTTGCACAGCAGGAACAGCGCCTCGATGGTCTTGTCCGATCCGTAATAGGTGGCGTCGGTGTGCCAGTTGCAGTGCCGGGTGGAGAACGGGATGGCCTTGCCCAGAATGCCCGAATCGGTCAGCTCGTCGGACTGCGAGTGCCGGGTCGACTTGTCCGTGCGGCTGACGCCGAGTTGCTGTCCCAGGGCCAGCAGGGAATTCGCTTCCAGTTCAGCGGAACCCGCGGTGTAAACGCACATGTTGGCCCGCTCGACCGTTTCCAGGATCTTGCCTTTTTCGGCCGGGGTGATCGCGGTCATGTCGCCCAGCTCAACGACCAGCCCGCCGATATCCCCAGGGTAGGCAGCCAGCTTTTCGTCGCGCCATTTCAGGTAATCCTCCCGCGTGCCGAGGTCGAATCTTTTGGGGTATTTCACGTTCCAGTTTTTCATGAGCAGGCCTGGCTGGCAGGATAATCGGGGAGGAATGTCCTGTATAACAAACTATCGGCCGATAGACAATTGCCGTTCTGGATGACGGTCAGGGAGTCCGGACGGGCGTCCGATGCGGCCGTCTTTCACCGTACTTCCTTGGCTTGGCTGCCGGTATTCGGGTTGGCGGCGCTTGCTATAGGGACTGGCTGGCGCCGGAGCTCATGGGGAGGGCTGGCTCCCTTCTTCTCCGCCCATTCCAAACGATGTACGGAAAATGGCGATCAGCTTCTCCATCTCCCCGTCGGTCAGTTCTGCGTAGAGTTCTCGCTTGACCTTGGACAGGGTTCCCCGGCTCTTGTGCAGGATGTTGATGAGGTTCCTGAGCTTGCGGTCGGGCATGTCCACTACCGCCAGCATCTCGCGCTTGGCGGCATCGAAGCCGGACAGGAAGTTCAACTCCGGCTCAAGCTCCTGGGACAGGGCACCTTCAATCGCGGTTGCCAGATACTCCACCTGGGTCGTCATGTCCGGGTAGCGGTAAATGCCCTCGACATCGTCCGGGTTCAGCACCGTCAGCCGGTCATCAAGGTCAAGGTCGTAACGCAGCATTCCCATGAGCCGCCGTGAGTAGGCTTCAAGGCACGCGTCGTAATCCGCCAGGTTCTTCAACATCCAGGCGGACACCGGCAGGATCACGCCCGGCGGGATAAAGCCGTCGAGTGCCAGGACATCATGGATCAGGAAACGGTGCAGGCGCCCGTTCCCATCCTCGAACGGGTGCACGAAGACAAACCCGAATGCGGCAATGGCGGCCCGGGTGAGGGATGGGCTGCCGGCGCTCTTTGTCAAGAAGGCGCCCAGCCCAGCCATCATGGAATCCACGAATTGCGGCGGTGGCGGCACATAGTGGATGCGCTGCCGGTAGTTCGGCAGGGTTTCGCCGATGTAGTTTTGGTCGGCGCGGTAGGCCGACTGGGCGTAGCGGGGATCGACGATGATGTTCTGCAGGCTGGCCAGGCGGGGCAAGCTGAGCGCCACGTCCAGGGAAGCCTTGCCGGCATCGTGCAGGGCGGCAACGAAGCGCGCTTCGCGATCCGGGGTAGGTTCCTCCCGCTCGATGTTGTAGGAGGAACGGGTCTCCTTCTCGTAGAGGTAGCCGATTGCCCGGCGAAAGATGTCCGGCGGGTAGCGGCTGGAGAGTTCGTCCAGACGACTGGCGACATCGAGCTGTATGGCTTCCTGGACGGCCGCTGTGAGCCTGACCACGGGGCAGAACGCCCGGCTACCCAGGAGGTTGTCCTCGATTCGCCATCCCTGCACCTTGACCGGGTTGGCAGCAACCACGTAGCGGCTACCCTCCAGCAGGGGCGCATAGTTGCCGCCCACGCCCAGCGCCTTGGGATCGAGATTCCTTCCGGTCAGGAACTCGTACAGGTAGCCCACCCGGCGCGCCCACTTGCCGGTCGGCTGCTTGGCAACCCACGACGCGACCTCCTCCTGCGGCAGGCGCTGAAACACCCGACGCAGAAGTTCGAGGTGCAGGTGGTCGTACTTGAGGACGAACTCGACGTGGGCGAGGGGATGAGGCTCGGGCGTATAGGACTTGGGGAAGTATTCCCATTCCACGCCATCTCCTGGAACGACCTTGGGCCGGGAGCCCAGGCGGCATTCCTTGGCGAGCGGCGTGACCACCAGCCCGAAGTGATCGCGCAACCAGGCATTCCCCAGGCGGCCGTTATCCATGAGCATTTGTGCGTCAATAAAATTAAATATTACATCATTTGCATGAAAATGGTTACAAAACTCAAACACCAGGCATAAATCGCTAGAAATGCGGTTTGAAGCCGTTTAACGTCAGTGCAGGGCCGGGGGGCAAGTAACAGCCTGCGCTCTCCCGATTGTGCGTGCTTAAAATCGGTTTGCGCCGCTATACGGTGCAATAAAACGTTTAGGCGGAACGGCTGGTGAGACTACCTGTACATCGATGTGGGTGGCTCGTGCAATGCACAAAAATCGTTACCCATGCAAGAAATCGATTAGATCCTTGCCTGGCTGCGCGATGATACTTGCGTTGCGCTGCCGGAATCAGCCATAAAATGCTTGGCCGTGCGCGATAGTGATTACGCATCCGAACAAGCGCAGAAATATGATTATTCTGTGGGGTGGTGCACCCCGGCTGGAGCAGTGGTGCCACAAGGCCAGCCGTGATGAACCATTACATTAGATGGTTCAGCCGATTGTGGCGTGGGTGACCCCATAAAGCAAAAAGGCCACCGCGTGGTGGCCTGGATGCTTGATTTGTAGGTGGTGGCCAGTCTCGGAATCGAACCAAGGACACGCGGATTTTCAATCCGCTGCTCTACCAACTGAGCTAACTGGCCAAAAGAGGCGGCAATTTAACCGGTTTGCCCCGTTTTAGTCAAGGAAAACGCGCTCAGCAACTCAGCCCATGCAGGACGCAGAGGTGACGCTTGGCGAATGCCAGCACGATCCACAACCAGAACAGCAGGAAGTCGGGCCGGGATTCTGACAATTTACAGCGCATCGGCGATCGGATGCAAAAAATACCGGGGCGGATGGGCTTCGGGTTGTTGCGCATGTCCCGTTCCATGCGGCGCAATGCGCTTCGCTTACTGACGCCCTACGGTGTGCGCCTCATGCATCGAGCGATGACCGAATTTTCAGCGTTTCCCCAGGACGAGTGAATCCAGGTGGCGAATGGTTATCGGCATGTTGAACTGCCGGCGGCGCCGTTCCTGGGATGTCCCGGTGCGGGTGTGGCTGCTCCTGGGGAAGGCGCTTGCAATTATGACGGGGTGTCTATACTGGAGTCTCTTTCTCCCACAGTCCGTACCCTGCCAGTCCGATAGGCGGAATGTATGGAAACCCCATGGTCCGCCGGATTTCCCGGGCCGGCGCCCCCGAAAAACTGAAGTCCCGAACCGGCAGATTCCGCAGCCTCCGTTTTCCGTTACGGATCTGGCAAGGTCGACCATCCTGGAAGAAAACGGCGCTCGCTTTGAATTCAATCTCAAACTTGCAGGAGTACAGCCATGAATACGATCAAAACCTTAACCTTAGCCACGCTTGCCGCCCTTTCCATGGGCGCCGCCGCCGTCCATGCGGAAGACGCGTCCACGGTCGAAAGCCAGTCGGCCGCCATGGAGACAGACAAGTTTTTTGGGGCCATGCAGGAGCGCTACCGGGTGATGCAGGAACAGATGCGGAAGATTCGCCAAACCCAAGACCACAAGGAACGCCAAAAGCTGATGCATGAGCACTGGCAGACCATGCACGAAGGGGTCGGGATGATGGGCAGTTATGGCATGGGCCCCGGCATGATGGGTGGCTATGGCATGGGGCCGGGCATGATGGGCGGTTACGGCATGGGGCCGGGCATGATGGGCGGCGGCTATGGCAAGGGTCCGCAGGGTATGCCTGACCTGAGTGCCGAGCAGCAGACCAAAATTTCAAAAATTCATGAGGAAACCCGCAAAAAACACTGGGAACTGATGGGCATGGTAATGGAGGAACAGGCCAGGCTGAGGGCGCTGTATGACGCGCCCAAGCCCGATTCGGCCGCGATCAACAACACCCACAAGAAAATCAGCGAACTGCAGCGGCGGATGTATGAGGCTTCCGTGGAGGCCCATAAAAACATGGAATCCATCCTCGCCCAGGAGCAGAAGGAAAGCCCCTGGCGTTTCTGGCGCCGCTAGCAGGGCCATGAAAAAGCCCCGCCGAAGCGGGGCTTTTGAACTGCCGAACAGGGCGAGCTGTTCTTACATCATGCCCATGCCGCCCATACCGCCCATTCCACCCATGTCGCCGCCGCCCATCGAGGCTGACGATTTGTCATCCGGGAGGTCGGCGATCATGCAGTCGGTGGTCAGCATCAGGCTGGCGATGGAAGCCGCATTCTGCAGCGCGACGCGGGTGACCTTGGTGGGGTCGAGCACGCCCATCGCCACCATGTCGCCATATTCGCCATTGCCGGCGTTGTAGCCGAAGTTGCCCTTGCCTTCGAGCACCTTGTTGACCACGACCGAGGCTTCTTCACCGCAGTTCTTGACGATCTGGCGCAAAGGCTCTTCGATGGCGCGCAGAACGATCTTCACGCCGGCATCCTGGTCGTGGTTGTCGCCCTTGAGGCTGCTGATCGCGGAACGCGCGCGCAGCAGCGCCACGCCGCCGCCGGGGACGATGCCTTCTTCAACCGCGGCGCGGGTGGCGTGCAGGGCATCTTCGACGCGGGCTTTCTTCTCTTTCATCTCGACTTCGGTCGCCGCGCCCACCTTGATGATGGCGACGCCGCCGGCCAGCTTGGCCTTGCGCTCCTGCAGCTTCTCCTTGTCGTAGTCGCTGGTGACTTCGTCGATCTGCTTGTTGATCTGGGCAATGCGGCCCTTGATCGCGTCGGCCTCGCCGGCGCCGTCGATGATGGTGGTGTTTTCCTTGCCGATCTCGATGCGCTTGGCGCGGCCGAGGTCGGTCAGCTGGGCTTTTTCCAGGCTCAAGCCGACTTCTTCGGCGATCACGGTGCCGCCGGTGAGGATGGCCATGTC